>CAWULH010000195.1:0-1503 GCA_963923215.1 uncultured bacterium | reverse complement strand
TTTGTTCGTGGAGAAGTTAAGGTGGTGAAAGCATGAGTGATATCGCCCATTTAATTGGACAAGATCCTGGTTGGTTAACAACTGTAAAAGGTGTGCTGGTCTTCGCCCTCTGCGTTGTCGCAACACTCGTAACAATTCTTCTAGAGAGAAAAGTTGTTTCTTGGATGCAGGAACGTATTGGACCAAATAGGACTGGCTGGCGCGGATCACTTCAATCCCTAGCTGATGGTGTGAAGTTGGCACTTAAAGAAGATTTAATTCCAAAAGCAGCTGACCGAATTGTTTTTGTGATTGCCCCAGTAATTTCTGTAACGACTTGTTTTATGGCTTTCGCGGTTATTCCAATGTCTGGAAAAGTAAAACTCTTTGGCCACGAAACTGTTATGCAACTTACTGATTTACCAGTTGGCGTTCTATATGTATTAGCTGCGGCATCAGTTGGCGTTTATGGAATTGTCTTGGCTGGTTGGTCATCTGGTTCCACCTACCCATTACTTGGTGGATTACGTTCAAGTGCACAAGTTATTTCTTATGAAGTAGCAATGGGACTTTCATTAGTCGCGGTTTTTATTTACTCGGGATCAATGTCTACCTCAGACATTGTTAATGCACAGAATAAATGGTGGTTCGCGGTAACACTCTTCCCATCATTTGTTATTTATACAATTTCGATGGTTGGCGAGACTAACCGGGCACCATTTGATTTAGCAGAGGCCGAAGGTGAATTGGTCGGTGGGTTCCATACCGAGTATTCATCACTTAAATTCGCTCTCTTCTTCCTTGCCGAGTATGTAAATATGGTTGCTGTTTCATCATTGGCGACGACTATGTTCCTTGGTGGTTACCACGCTCTCCCAGGACTTGGTTTTACCGAACATTGGCTTGGTGGCTGGTTCACTATGGTCTGGTATCTCGTAAAAGTATCGGCATTTTTATACCTTTATATATGGTTGCGAGGCACGCTTCCAAGAATGCGCTACGACCAATTTATGAAATTTGGTTGGAAAGTTTTAATTCCGGTTTCACTCTTCTGGATTCTTGTAGTTTCAACTTTGCGCGTTATGTCTGCGGAGCATTCAAGTAAAGCTGTTGTCATTGGATTCTCTGTTGGAGTTGTCTTAGTTGTTCTTGCAGCCGGACAACTTTATGAGAATACAAAGGCGCGCCATGCTCGTGAAGATGCACTTGGGGAAGTTGCTGACCCTTCATTCCCTATCCCTCGAATTACAAAGGCAGGTAAGTAATGTCTGAATTAGATAAGAAGCCAGGCACAGGCATTGATAAGGCACAGGCATCGGCTGCAGAAATTACAAATCTGTCTGAGAGCTCTTTCTTTAAACAATTACTTGGATTCTGGGTGACATTTAAAGCACAGTTTAAGAAGCCAACAACAATTCAATATCCTGATGTACCAGCTCAAATTGATCCACGTTTCCATGGTCGTCATCAATTAAATCGATATGAAGATGGATTAGAAAAATGTGTAGGTTGTGAGTTATGTGC
>CAWULH010000194.1:0-1546 GCA_963923215.1 uncultured bacterium | reverse complement strand
GTATCGACAATAAATCCGCATTGATTAAAAGTCCATATGAGCAAGTAAGGATTAATTCACTATTTTCAATTATTGTCTTTAGCTCTAAGTTATTTGTTGGCTTGTGTACTTTTAAATTTGTAGTTTCTGCCCAAATCGCAAAAGGATTCGGTTGGATTTCTCGATTTCTACCAGCAGGTTTATTTGGATTGCTAATAAATCCATCAACTAATTTTTCTTTGAGCAACTCTCTCGCTATTGGTATTCCAACAGAACTTGAAGACGCAAAAAAAATAGTCATCAGAAGCCAAGGCCCATTGTATTATGGGGACTTAGCTTTATAGTTGGCGCAGCACCTTGCGCATCGGCTTCTAAGAACCATTCACTCTGTCTGATATCAGCAAGAGCCTCTTTGCGAAGATCTTTAGGGAGGCGATCGATAAATAAAATACCATTTAAATGATCAGTCTCATGTTGAAGTGCCCGAGCCATTAATTCTGAACCTTCAATCAAAATTGGTTCGCCAAATTCGTTAAAACCTTTTGCAACGGCACGCATTGCCCTCGGAGTTTGGTAAACCAAACCTGGAAAACTAAGGCAGCCCTCATCACCTTCTTGCATCTCCTCACTTAAATCAAGGACTGGGTTAATGAGATGTCCAATATCATCATCAATATTCCACGTGAATACTCTTAATGAAACACCGATTTGGGGCGCTGCTAATCCAGCTCCAGGAGCATCGAGCATTGTCTCGGTTAAATCTTTAACTAATTTTCGCAATTCTTTATCAAAAGTTGTGACCTCCGCGGCCCTCGTACTTAATACGGGGTCTCCAAAAAGTCTTATTGGTTGAATTGGCACAAGCGAATTCTAACGGCTAAATATCTAGTGGATCGACTTTTACACTCCAGGGCTTCAATCTTCGTAAAGAACGATAATTGGTAATCTCTTGGATAAAGGAACTCAATTTAGCCCCATTAATAATTGGTGTTTTGATCACCGCGACGCTACCTGAATAAGAAACTGAATCTACAAATTGCTGGTCTTGGAAAATCTCGGCCGATTTCCTATCACAATCAATTGTCACAATTCGATACTCCGGAGGGAGCTTGGCGATTTTACGCTCTGCGAGTTCACGCTCTGCTGATTTAAAAGAATCGCCTATCAGTATTACCTGACTAAAATAATCTGATGAATCGATTTCAAAATAGTTATTTTTAGCTCCCAAAGCTCGAATATCAAAAAGTAATTTTCTTGCGATTTCACTTGACCGCAAATTATTCCGATAACTAAAGTTCTCAAATCTTAAAGAAACTACAGCCGAATAATTTTGAATTGGGAAAGAATCGTATGTAGAAATAATAATAGTTCCTTTCGCACTCTGTTCTGAAACAGAGTCCCCTTTCCGTATTGGAATATTTGGAAATTGTTTACCCAGTTCTTCAAGAGTTCTATCGGCACCTTTCCGAAATGAAAGGATTGAGTCGCTATTGCAGAAGTTGCAGTTGCTCCTCTTTGAAGTAGCACCACATAAATTGCATTTAGTTTTTTCACTAGCACTTTCAAG
>CAWULH010000193.1:0-1547 GCA_963923215.1 uncultured bacterium | reverse complement strand
TTGATTTATTCCTAGTTCCCAATGAAATTGTGGAAACTTTTTCACATACTAAAGCCAGAGAAGTAAACCCAGAAACTGTCTTAGATATCGGTTGTGGCGGCGGAATTGCAGCATTTGCTCTTGTACCTCCAGCAACAAAGGTTTTCGGAATTGATCATCAACCTGAGATGCTTGTGCAATTTGAAGAAGAAGCCAAACGTCGTAATGTGGATTCAGAAACTCATGAAGGTTTCTGGCCAGAAATTTCAGGCAAAGTCTCTAAAGCAGATGTAGTTGTTAGTCATCATGTCTTGTTTAATGTGAAGAACATCGAAGAATTCTTATTAGCATGCGATTCCCATGCAGTTAAACGTGTGGTTGTAGAAATACCTGAAAGGCACCCACAATCAGATTCCAATTTCCTGTGGGAACATTTCTGGGGGCTTGAACGACCAAATTCACCAAAAGCAAATGACATTCTAGATATTTTAAAAGAATTGGGTATTGCGGCTGAAGTTCAATACTGGGAGAGCAAGCCTCGTGAAATTTCTGACAATAATAAGACGGCGGAGTATGCACGAATAAGGCTTTGTTTAGATTCAAGCAAAGATGAAGAGATCAAGAAAATGTTAGAAGGACAAGAAATTGCTCCAAGAAAGTTAGCCACTATTTGGTGGAATAAGTAAAGGAAGAATATGAAAATCAAGAAAGTAACTGCTATTGCTTTAGCTCCATTGCTGCTAATTCTTACGGCCTGCGGCGGTTCATCTGCAAAAGTCAATAATCTGAATGCAGATGCTTTTGCATCTGACATTAAGAACCCAGGAGTGGTTGTTTTGGACGTTCGTACAGCTGGAGAATTTGCTGCTGGCCACATCGAGAACGCAATCAACATTGACGTGGAATCAGGCACATTTGATAGTGAGATTGCAAAGCTGGATAAAAGCGTTGAATATGCGGTTTACTGCCATAGCGGACGTCGTTCAGGAATCGCAACTGACAAAATGGCGAAAGCCGGATTCACCAAACTAACAAACCTTCAAGATGGCGTTGCTTCATGGCAAGCAGCCGGATACCCATTAGTCACGGCTTAAATTTAAGTAGAAAGTTCTAAAATGCGTGTTGTAATTATTGGTGGAGTTGCAGGTGGCATGTCGGCTGCAACTCGCCTACGTCGCTTAGATGAATCAGCAGAGATTATTGTCTTGGAACGTTCAGGACACGTCTCGTACGCAAACTGCGGTTTGCCATATTACGTTGGTGGCGTAATCGCCGAAGAAGATAAGTTATATCTGCAGACTCCAGAATCATTACATAAGCGATTCAGATTAGATGTTCGAGTACACCACGAAGTTACAGAAATTGCAGCCGACAAGAAAGTTGTAATTGCGCGAGACCTAATAAGTGGCGCAGAGAGCGAAATTAGTTTCGACAAGTTAATTCTCAGCCCGGGAGCTTCTCCAGTTGTGCCACCAATTCCAGGAATCGAACGTGCGCTAACACTGCGAACTGTGGAAGATGTACTTCGAATTTACGACGCTGTTGAAGTTAAGCCTAAGAGCGCTGTG
>CAWULH010000192.1:0-1554 GCA_963923215.1 uncultured bacterium | reverse complement strand
TGGCGGGAGTGATGGAGCACATTGAAGAAGCCGGAATTCATTCAGGTGACTCAGCATGCGTAATTCCAAGCATTTCAATTGATAGTGCCATGCTTGAAGAGATTCGAGAAGCAACTTTTAAATTGGCGAAGGGCATAAGCGTACGTGGATTAATAAATATTCAGTACGCAATTTCAAATGGTAAGTTATTTGTGATTGAAGCAAACCCAAGAGCGTCAAGAACTGTCCCATTTGTAAGTAAAGCAACCGGAAATCCACTTGCCAAATGTGCAGCATTGATTGCTACCGGAAAGCGAATTAGTGAATTACGGGATGCCAAATTTTTACCGACAAGCGGCGATGGAAAAGCAAAAGGAGTATCAGTAAAAGAAGCGGTACTACCATGGAATCGCTTCCGCAGAGTTGATGGAAAAGGTGTTGACTCAGTTCTAGGGCCGGAGATGAAATCAACAGGTGAAGTAATGGGAATAGCTAATACCTTTGGCGAGGCTTATTCAAAATCTCAGAGCGCAGCATTTGGCGCACTACCAAAATCCGGCAATGTATTTATATCGCTGTCTGACAAAGATAAAGAAGATGCAATTGGACCAGTAAAACAGTTGATATCACTAGGTTTTAAGATCATTACTACCGAAGGAACGCATAATTTCTTTGCTAACCATGGAATTGAATCCAATGTAGTAAGAAAGCATTCAGAAGGGAAAGGCCCGCTTGGTGAACCAACATCGGTTGACTTAATAAACCAAGGAGCGGTAAATCTTGTTATAAACACTCCATTTGGCCGGGGAAGCAGGCAAGATGGTTGGTTAATTAGAACAGCCGCGATTCAACGATCAGTCCCAATAATTACCACAATTGCAGGTTTTAAAGCGGCGGTATCAGGAATGCACGTATTAAGCAGAAAGAGTTTTGATATCTCTTCAATTCAAGAGTGGCAATTGGTAAAAATCTAATGAATCGATTCGCAGAACAGATTGAAGCTGAAATTATAAGCAATAAGAGAGTTGGTGCGTATCACCACATTGTTTTATCTGTCGGGAGAATTGCATCAAATGTCAGACCTGGAAACTTTGTAGCAATTTCCGTCGGAGGTCCAAATTCGTCTATGGTACTAAGACGGGCTTTTGCCATATATAGGGCAATAGGTCGTGAAGATGGAATTGGATACATCGAATTAGTTATTGCGCCACACGGGCAAGGTTCAACTTGGTTCGCATCTCTTCCACAGGGAGAGAAAGTTGATCTAGTTGGTCCTCTCGGAACCGCTTTTGGAATTCCAACTGAGCCAGTACGGGCATTACTGGTAGGAGGCGGATATGGAAGTGCTCCGTTATTTGGACTTTCCGAAGTTTTAAAAAACAGAGGTTGTCGCGTAGATATGATCCTTGGTGCAAGTTCTTCAGCAAAGATATATGCGCCGCTTGAGGGAAAAAGATCTGTAAGTTCATTAACAATCACAACAGATGATGGAAGTGCTGGAATACATGGAAAAGTTACCAATGTATTACCGAAGATTATCGAAGAAAACCAAATTGAAATTGTTTACTCCTGTGG
>CAWULH010000191.1:0-1554 GCA_963923215.1 uncultured bacterium | reverse complement strand
CCACAGGAGTAAACAATTTCAATTTGGTTTTCTTCGATAATCTTCGGTAATACATCGGTAACTTTTCCTTGTATTCCAGCACTTCCATCATCTGTTGTGATTGTTAGCGAACTTACAGATCTTTTTCCCTCAAGCGGCGCATATATCTTTCCTGAAGAACTTGCACCAAGGATCATATCTACGCGACAACCCCTGTTTTTTAAAACTTCGGAAAGTCCAAATAACGGGGCACTTCCATATCCGCCTCCAACTAGTAATGCCCGTACTGGCTCAGTTGGAATTCCAAATGCAGTTCCGAGCGGACCGACTAGATCTACTTTCTCTCCTTGTGGAAGAGATGCGAACCAAGTTGAACCTTGCCCATGTGGCGCAATAACTAATTCGATGTAGCCAATTCCATCTTCACGACCTATTGCCCTATATATGGCAAAAGCCCGTCTTAGTACCATAGACGAATTTGGACCTCCGACGGAAATTGCTACAAAGTTTCCAGGTCTGACATTTGATGCAATTCTCCCGACAGATAAAACAATGTGGTGATACGCACCAACTCTCTTATTGCTTATAATTTCAGCTTCAATCTGTTCTGCGAATCGATTCATTAGATTTTTACCAATTGCCACTCTTGAATTGAAGAGATATCAAAACTCTTTCTGCTTAATACGTGCATTCCTGATACCGCCGCTTTAAAACCTGCAATTGTGGTAATTATTGGGACTGATCGTTGAATCGCGGCTGTTCTAATTAACCAACCATCTTGCCTGCTTCCCCGGCCAAATGGAGTGTTTATAACTAGATTTACCTCTCCTTGGTTTATTAAATCAACCGATGTTGGTTCACCAAGCGGGCCTTTTCCTTCCGAATGCTTTCTTACTACATTGGATTCAATTCCATGGTTATTAAAGAAATTATGCGTTCCTTCTGTAGTAATAATTTTAAAACCTAGTGCTATCAACTGTTTCACTGGTCCAATTGCATCTTCTTTATCTTTGTCAGATAGCGATATAAATACATTTCCGGATTTTGGAAGTGCACCAAATGCAGCGCTCTGTGATTTTGAATATGCCTCGCCGAAGGTATTAGCTATTCCCATTACTTCACCTGTTGATTTCATCTCCGGCCCTAGAACTGAGTCAACACCTTTTCCATCAACTCTGCGGAAGCGATTCCATGGTAGTACCGCTTCTTTTACTGATACTCCTTTTGCTTTTCCATCGCCGCTTGTCGGTAAAAATTTGGCATCCCGTAATTCACTAATTCGCTTTCCGGTAGCAATCAATGCTGCACATTTGGCAAGTGGATTTCCGGTTGCTTTACTTACAAATGGGACAGTTCTTGACGCTCTTGGGTTTGCTTCAATCACAAATAGCTTGCCATTTGAAATTGCGTACTGAATATTTATTAATCCACGTACGTTAATGCCCTTGGCTAATTTGAAAGTTGCTTTTCGAATCTCTTCAAGCATGGCACTATCAATTGAAATACTTGGAATGACGCACGCTGAGTCACCTGAATGAATTCCGGCTTCTTCAATGTGCTCCATCACTCCCGCCA
>CAWULH010000190.1:0-1556 GCA_963923215.1 uncultured bacterium | reverse complement strand
CAGGTAAGTAAGTATTAATTCCGGTAAAGTTCTCTCCATGAAATCAATCCGGAAAATCCTGGGAACAATACTTGGAGTATTTACTCTCTTGGCATTGGTCTTTGGAATTCTTCAATCAGTTTTTAAGTGGATTGCAAATACAATAGATGACGATCATGAAGTCTTCTCTGATGATGAGGGAGATTTAGTCTCTTAAATGAGCGATCACTATATTCCCGGAACTTGCAATATTGGCAAGTCGGAAATTAGAAGACGTCAGTCTGTCGCCATTCTCGGTGGCATAGCGACAATTCTTGGGACTATATCTATTGGAAATAAGTACACATCTCATGCGCCGCGGCTCTGGCTTTTTATACCGGCACTTGTCTTTTCAATAGGATGGATTCAATCAAGGAAAAAGTTCTGCCTGGCTTATGGATATATGGGAGTTTTTAATTTCAATTCAGGTAGAAGTACTAACAAAGTAATATCACAAGAAGATTTAGCTGCAGATCGAGCGACTGCTTTTTCAATTCTTACGCAAGCAATTGTTCTCGCTTTTGCAATTACAGGGCTTATTTATTTCTTACCTTTTTAACATATTCAATTAACAAGTAAGTAAGTATTCCAAGAGCGATACCCCAAATTAAATCAACAATCAGAACTGTCAATGCAGTAATAACTAAAATGCTGGCGTTTGCTTTTGTAGTAGCCATTGCCTCCTTAATTGCAGAAGGTTTAGCGATTCGATATGAAGTACCAAGAAGAATTCCCGCGAGAGTTGCCTCAGGAATTTGGGCGATAATTGGATTTAAAATAAATACTGCTGCAAGTAGAAAAAGTGAGTGGATTATGGCGGAGAGTCTAGAACGGGCACCTGATCTGACATTTACTCCGGTCCGAGCAATCGCACCAGTCGCCGGGAGGCCACCAAAAATGGAAGAGATGGTAGTTGCAATTCCTTGCCCTACTAATTCACGGTTGGGTTGGTAAGGTTTAAATTCTTCATGATGGTGAGCCATCCCATCTGCGATCCGGGCAGATAGTAAAGATTCTATTGCAGCCAACAGAGCAATTTCAATAGTTGGAATTATTAGTGAGACTGGGTTTGAAATAGAAGGCATATGAGAAATTTTAAAAATATTACTAGGCAAATTACCCACTTTTGGAATATCAAATTTTGCTGCATAAACAAAAAGTGTTGAAATTATAATAGCCGAAAAACTGGCAGGAATATGTACTTTTATATTTAATAATTGAACTATTTTTGGATAAGTAAATTTAATAACTAAAGTTAAAATCACAACAGATAAGGAATACCAATTCAACCCATCATCTAAAGCTCTTTTAGCAGTATTTAAAGCAGTACTAAGAGTTCCGTTTCCAGGAACGGCTTTAATCGAAAGAACACCTGGTAATTGTTGAAGAGCAATTACCAATGCAATTCCAAATGTAAATCCCTCCATAACTGGCCAAGGGACTTTATTAATTAGAGATCCACTTCGAACGAGACCAAAAATAATTACAAGTAGCCCGGCTGCAATTCCCATAGGAAGAAGAGCTGAAGTCCCATATTT
>CAWULH010000189.1:0-1561 GCA_963923215.1 uncultured bacterium | reverse complement strand
TCACTACGAGCGTTCGACGATTTAATTCGTCAAGGAAAAGTTCTTTATATTGGTTTTTCAGAATGGAATGCAAGCCAAATCTCTAACGCTATAGAAATCCAAAATCGATTAAGTCTGGATAAGTTTGTTTCAAGTCAACCGCAATACTCCATGTTGTGGCGAGTTATTGAATCTGAAGTAATTCCAGTCTGCGAGAAAAATGGAATCGGGCAGATTGTCTGGTCACCGATGGCACAAGGTGTTCTCTCTGGAAAATATTTACCAGGTAAGAAGATTCCCGCCGGATCCCGCGCATCTGATAAAAAAGGCGGTGCAGAGATGATCTCTCGTTGGATGCGGGATGATGTCTTAACAGCGGTTCAAAAGATCAAGCCAATTGCAGATGAAGTTGGCTTAACTATGGGACAGTTTGCACTTGCTTGGGCACTTCAAAATACAAATGTTTCATCTGTAATCATGGGTGCTACAAAGCCGTCTCAGGTTAAAGAGAACGTAAAAGCGAGTGGTGTAAAACTTTCAACAGAGGTAATGAAAGCCGTTGAAGATGCACTTGGAAATATTGCTGAGAAAGATCCAGAGAAAACCGTAAGTCCTAATCCGAGGGCTTAACTAATTCCGAGTAAAACCTGGTGGGCAAGCGGGATTCACTCCAGAAATTTTTTTAATTTTCTTTCCGCTCTTACAAGTCACGACAACTAACTTTTTACTTTTACTCTTTACATTAGCCTTTATTGCATTTTTTTTGATTTTCTTCTTTGAATCCGAAGAATTTTGTGATGGTTTAGTTTGAGGATTCTCCGTATTTTGTGAGGGTTGACTATTCGAATTTTCCGAAGGATTTGGAACGGGAATAACGGTTGCGGCAGGAGTTTTTGCAGAAACACCCTGCTTGGGCATTTTTGCTGCAGCAGATTTATTTGCTGATCTTTGGGCTTCTTTTTGAGCTAAGGCCGAAAATTGATTTATCTCCTCATTTCCCGACTTCTGTTTTGATAAACATGATGGAGATTGGGAGTCTGGTGCCTTTGTACAATCGAGAGCAAAAGCAGAGACTTGGAATATATTAAAACTTGTAAAAAATAAAAGTGATGCCAAAAGTTTAAACTTCATGTCCGGGTAAATCCCTTCGGGCATGTTTTAACTTTAGAATTTAAAGTTATTATTTTACTTCCCTTTTTACAGCTTATCTTTGAATTTTTTATTTTGGTTTTTGTGTTATTGGTAGGTTTTGATGATTTTCCTGAATTCTGATTCTTTTTTACAATTCTGAGTTTTCCTCTAGGGGGATTATATGGTTTTTTTACTACAGAGTTTTGTGGAGTAGTTAAATGGCAGATTACGGTTAGTGATACCTGTGAATCTGATGTTACCGGTGAATTAAAAACAGGATCCTGCGAAATAACGAGATCAGTCGGCAACGGGGCTCGGCAAGAATAACCTTTCAAATTTTTTGGTAATTCTTGATTTATTTTTATCTTTGATGTAAATCCAAGTTTGCTCCAGGTCATCTCGGCTTGACCTAATTTTCCAACAAGATTGGGCATTGTTGTCGGAGTTGCAT
>CAWULH010000188.1:0-1573 GCA_963923215.1 uncultured bacterium | reverse complement strand
AAATGAAGTTCACCAAAGCTCAGAAAGAAATTCTTGAAACTCTGGAAAATGGTGAAGAAGTTTGTAACTACACTCAGCGAATGCGAGCAATTCGACCTCTGATTGAAATGGGAATTGTTTACATTAAAGAAATTAAGGATAAAAATGGAATTACTGAAAATGTGAAAGTTTGTCTTGTGAATTAACTTTCTTCTTTTCAACTATAAAACTTTAATTTAATTCTCATGACTCAATTTCGAATCACTTCTAATTACGGTCACATTCACTTTGGTCCTTTTTATGTTGGTTGGAACAATGATAATGTAAATGGCGATGAAACGTTTGGAATTGCGATTGGTAATTTCTACGTTGGGCACTATACTGATGGAAAATGGTGTGCTGGTTTTCTAAATGAATACGGCTGTCTCAACTGAGCCCTTGTGCCACCTGTAGCACTGTCCATTATAGCTCGCGGTGGCACCGCTGAGGCGCTATAATAGGTGAAGTTAAGGCGGGCGGACCGCCAAAGCAGTTCTTTTCTTAAATCAAATGCAAATCACCAAGACCGAAGCTCAACTCCAAGAACGTCGCGCCCGCGTGAAAGAACTCCAAGCATCTGGTCGTGTGATGAATAGTGCAACTCAAGCAAAGATTCGCAAACAACAACAGGAACAACAAAAACTTCAAGAACGCGCCGAAATGATTCTTGCTGGCATTTCTGCATCGAATGTTCCTTCGCGTCGCTATCGGGAAATCACTCCAGTTGAGAAAGTTGTTGCTCCGGTTGCAACTTCTTATCTGAAAGCCAATCAAAAAGAAGATCAACTCGCCGCTGCTGCTGATAAAGTTCTTCAAGAACTTCTGGGCTGAAGTTAATCTAATTCACTTATATTTTTCCTTATGACAAACAAAGAACAACTGCTTCTTGATTCAATTAAACAAGGAATGGATGGCTTCATGAATTAGATCCATTTAACAATTCCAAAGTCTGTGCTGTTCTCTGATGAAGAAGGATTTGGTAGAATCCATTCAGGATGAAGAACAGCCAGATTGTTATTGGATTACTCTTAAGTAGTTTCAATTTTCTTTTTATGTCTTTCACCTATCGCCAGCTTCTTCAACAACTGCAAAATCTCACAGATGAACAACTTGATGCAACTGTAACTGTATGTGATTCTGAAGATGAATACTTTGCTTCGACTGGACTTTATTTTGCAAATGAAGCATTTAATGATGTTCTAGACCACGGGCATCCTTATCTTGTTATGAACCAAATTGCACTTTATTGAATGACTATTCAAGCAACTCAAGTTCTCAATCTTCTCTCTAAGGCAACGAAACTCTCGATTCCTTATACGGTCTATGAATATGAGGAAACTAATGAATATACAATTCGATTTGATTTCACTTGGTATTCAGATGAATACTCTAAGTACAGTTATGCAACAGTAATTATTACAAAAGATAATGAATCTAATGGAGAATTTTATACTTTTATGAGTATGCTAGATGAGAAACTTGAAGAGGAAGAACGGAAACGCATCAAAGCACAAAAACGTCAGGAACTGATCGATTCTCTGACACCAGAACAACG
>CAWULH010000187.1:0-1574 GCA_963923215.1 uncultured bacterium | reverse complement strand
GGATTCCCTGAAATTGTGGACCAGTATGAGTACCAGTTAAGTGCCAACGAGTTACTACTCGGTCTCCTTCAGCAATAATTTCTTTCACTTCAAAATTCAAATCTGGAAATGAAGTAATCCATTGTTTCCACTGTTTTCGAAAAGACTCACGACCTACACCGAATTCAGGATCATTACCTGCAGCATCTTCTGCAATAAAACGGTCAATGGCGGATTCAACTTTCTCATTCCAGATTAGGCGAAAAAAGTCAGCCGCAGCTTTTTTGTTTAACTCTTGGTTGCTCACAATTTTAGTTTAGTTCAAACTTAAGTGTTAGTTAATCGCGCTATCCTTTTCAACGCCGCTTCCTGCGAAGGTGGCCTCGATCCAAGGGCCTTCTTAAGTAACCACAAATTACTTCTGGCAATTAGTTCCCAAATTCTCCCTGGATTTTTTAAATGAAGCAGTTCTCGTTCTGCGCTGCTCAGAGACCTGACTGCAGATTTTGCAAGCGGCGTGAAGAAAAGTTTGGCGAAGAATCCAAAAGGTGGGTTTAGAATGAATTTAATTACTTCTTCCGCGTCTCTGGAATAAGCCAATTCTTCTAGAAGAAATCTGTTAATTTCATTCCTTAATTCTTGGTGAGATTGTGGAGCAAGATTTAATCCAAGTGGCTTCGCGCTCTCACTCCACTCTTTTACGTAAGAATCCGGACTTGTGTTAATTGGATATTTGCAGAGTAGATGGGCCTCTAAAAAGGACTCAGTGAAGGCGCAGTGCACCCATAATAAAAAGCGATCGTCTTTTGCAATATAGGGTTTTTCAAAGCCACCTTTATCTCTATAAAAACCTTTTACACGTTCATGCATTGCGTTTACTCGAGCGGCCTCTCTCTCGATCATACTTTTTGGTCCAAAAGTAGTTATTGCCAGCCACTTGGAAGTTCCTTGTAACCTGCCCAATAAATCAGTTTCATAACGAGAATGTGATTTAACGCCGGCTAGCGCGGCAGGATGGGCCGCCTGCAATAAGAGTGCACGAATTCCTCCAATTAGTGTCGAGACACTTCCATGTACTTGCCATACGGCACTATCCGGCCCAAAGAGTCCCGCATCGTCTCCATCTGCAATTTCGTCAACCCAATCGGGTTTTCCATCAGGGTTGCCTGAAACAGTCTGCCTAAATGCATTAGCCAATCTTTTTATCATTATGGGAATTCTATGTATTCATTGGATAATTTGCATCATGGCCAAAATTTTTGCCTTAATGGGTTCTGGGGAAAATAGTCCTGCCATGGTGACACCCCATCAAAATATTCTTAAAAAATTTGGCAAAGAATCTAAGCGTATAAACCTCGATACTCCGTATGGGTTTCAAGAGAATGTTAATGAACTCACTGAAAAGATTCAAAAATATTTTGAGGTTAATGTTGGGTTTCCAATTGCAGATTCAAAATTACGGAATGCAAATAGTAATTCAATTTCAGATATTGAAAATGCAGACTGGGTCTTTGCTGGCCCCGGGAGCCCAACCTATGCTCTTAAAACTTGGCAGGCAACTGGTGCCGATAAAGCTCTAAAGGATTTACTAAATA
>CAWULH010000186.1:0-1574 GCA_963923215.1 uncultured bacterium | reverse complement strand
GACTTGAAACCAATTGGAAAGAAATCTAATTATATTTCTTGTTGTTCTAACGATTGGTCCAGCGCTTATTTTTTCGGCTCTTTCAAATAAGGATCTAAATGCAGCAAAGTTTAAAGATATGTGAGTTATACCGTGACCCCGTGCGTATTCAACTGTGTCCGCAATAATTAATTCAGAAACGCCAGGATCAATATTTTTTTCGCGCATCATGCGGTCTAAGGAAATACGATCATCGCACCAAGGAACAAAATAGAGAAATCCTTTGATTTTCCCTTCTAGTACTGCAGCTGTAACTAAGCAATCAGCATCTTCTAATTCACCAAAACGGTCCATTGACATAGAGAAACCTCGTTCAGCGACACCGTAGCGCCACTTTTTTACAAGGATTTTTAATTCATTCTTTTCATCATTTGTGAGTTCATGCCAGCGTTTACTCCAAGTTGAGTAACCTTTTCGCTTAATACGATTAACCATCTGCCTAACATTTGCCATAGGGCGACCTTCAAGAGTGAAATCCTTAACAACAATAATTGCTTCGTCTCCAATATCAATTGCCAACATATCTGCATGTTCTACCCAAACTTCACCACCGAGATCACTAGCTCCCATTACAGCCGGTGTCCAAGCATGTAATTTCGCTTCAGCTAAAAATTTCTCAATCGCATCCGTCCACAAACTATATTCACCAAAAGGATCTCCGCTCGCAAGCATCACGCCATTTTGAACTCGATAAGCAATTCCAGCCTTTTTATTATCAGTCCAGATAATGCTTTTATCACTTCTTGTTGCAAAGTATCCAAGAGAGTCCTGATCAGAATCATGGCGGATTAATTTAAGAATTAAATCCCGTTCTTCTGTTGTTTCTTTTGGTTGCGGCTCTACTCTTCTGAAAAATAGCCAGAGTGGAATAATTAAAGTAAAAAGACCAAGAGTTGCCAATGTAATTCCAACTGCATCGGTGATTCGATCACTTGTGAATTTGGCGGGTCCAGTAATACCAACAAGCCCCTCAAGTACAGTCAGAACTACATCCCAGAAAGAATTTCCAGATTTTAATTGATTTCCATGTCGGAAATAAATAATGAATATTCCAGATACTACTGCAATGGCTACTGCATATAAGAAACCAATAAATGGAGCAAGCCTGGTTGTTGGATCAGAAACGGCATAGAAATCTTTTCGCCAAATTACTAAAGCTAATAAAAGTCCGGCTGAGAGAATTAATTGACCTGGATGTCTGTGATATCTAAATAAGTCAGAGATAAAGTTGACAGCTAAAATTGCTATGGCAATATTTCGAGCTCTTTTCTTACGCCTAATTAGTGATCTCGCGATGATAATTAGAGCGATCCCTGTAAAAACTGAAGTCGCAAAAGCCGTGGAATTTATAAATAATGGTGCGTAATTTTTTAGTCTCGTTGCAGATGCTTTAAATGGCCTAATAGTGTTTGAGAGAATATCTAAAAGGCCAAATAAATATGCGAGTCGGCCAATTATTATGGGTGCCATTACCTAAAGATACCGGTATGCCCTAATGAGTATCTTCCGGGTTGCGGATAAATTGCCAAGCCGTG
>CAWULH010000185.1:0-1582 GCA_963923215.1 uncultured bacterium | reverse complement strand
TGTGGTGAATAGACCTTACTTGCTGTGACAAATAGGGCAACAATAAGAAAGGCGCTCGCAGCTAAGTTAGATTTATTTTTATAAATAAAAATTGAATAAAAAACTGTGCCAATAAGGAAGGTAAGAATTGCAAGAATATTAAGAGCGTTTGTATTGATACCAAAAACGCTTAGCGCATGCCAGATTGATCCCCAATCTACACCTCTACTTATATTTAATTTATAAAAACGGAACCAACCTTCAGGAGTTGTAATTGCAAAAGGTAAATTGATGAACATTGCACTTCCTATCGCAATTAAATTAAATCTTATTAAGTTTTTCTTATCTTGAAATAAATTAAAAAATATCGGAATTAATAGAACTACTGGGAAAAACTTAGTGGCAATTGCAATTCCCAGTGAAAGTGCCGATCTCTCATATTTTTTATTATCAAACCAGTAAATCGAAAGTAATGCAGGTAGTACTGCCCAAATATCCCAATTGATAAAAAGAGATGCAATAACTGCTGGTGCAAGTGGGGCCAAGGACCAATACTCTGCTGACATCTTCTTTAGAAGTATTACGACAAATATAAAAAGTAGAGAAATTAATATTGCATTTACATCAAAGTAATTGCGGTACTGCTTGTAATCATGGTCGACAGCAAAGGAAGTTGCCCACATAACCATTGCAACTCCAGGCGGATACTCCACTGCATTATTGCCATCTTTATATGGCCATTGGTGAGTATTTAAATGTCGATCTAAAAGGAGGGCGGGAAGATCTGAGTAACAGGCGTGGACATAAACATCAGAACCGCCCCAACCGTGAACTCTGCAATGTTCAAATTTTGCAAATGAGAAGAGCGACGCGACTATTGCAATTAGTACTGCGCTCTTGGTTGCAAAGCGCATTAATTATTTCTTTTTAGTAGGGGTCGGTGAGGTAGAAACCGTATATCTTGGAATTGGCTTCTTTGTTGATGGTGTTGCAGATGCTGCAAGTTCAGGATCCAACGTTGGAATTGCATCAACATAGGAGACTGGATCGGTGCCACCGATATTTGCAGGAGGTGGAAATTGCATTACATCTTCACCTTTAAGTGCGCCTCTTGTGTAGATATTCCAGATACGAGCTGGAAATGAACCACCTGTAACTGAGTTCAAGCCACCAATTCCATTAAGAGTCTGAGTTGCATCATCTCGGAACATTGCAACGGATGTTGCAAGTTGTGGTGTGTAGCCATTAAACCAAGCAGATGCGTTATCAGTTGTAGTTCCGGTCTTTCCTGCAATTGGACGACTTAAACCTACTGAAGCACCAACACCAGTTCCATATTGAGTTACCTGTTGGAGTGCGTAATCTAGATCTGCCATCACATCTGCAGAGAAAACTTGATTCGTTGATTGTGTTGCTTGATATAACAAATTACCTGAAGGACCAGTTACCTCTTTAATAATGTACGGCTTTGCATATATACCGTTTGCGGCAAATGTTGCGTAAGCGGCCGCCATATCAATTACGTGTGGACTTGCGACACCAAGTGAGATTGAAGGCGTTGGCATCAGTGCAACGGAAGTTGGAATTCCCGCACGTCTAATGA
>CAWULH010000184.1:0-1589 GCA_963923215.1 uncultured bacterium | reverse complement strand
AAATCGCGCACCTGATCCAGTTCTTCAACAGTTAGAGGTTCCAAGTGATGCTTCCATATCAGTTAATGATGCCTTTAAACCGCTCTCTAGGTACTTTGATCGAATTCAAAGACCTGAGCAACTCTTCTCATCATTACTTGGAGCAATGCGTGTGCTTACAGATCCAGTTGAAACTGGCGCAGTGACTGTCGCAATTCCTGAAGATGTTCAGGCTGAAATTATTGAAGTACCTGAAGAATTCTTGGCCGATCGAGAGTGGCATATTCGCAGACCTCGACCAGATGCCGGATTAATTGAACTTGTTGGAAAACAAATTAAGTCGGCAAAAACACCAATGATTATTGCTGGTGGTGGAGTTATCTACTCAGATGCCCATGAGTCATTAAAGAAGTTAGTAGAAACCACAGGTATACCAGTGGGTGTTTCACAGGCCGGAATGGGATCTCTAAATTGGGATCATCCGCAGATGCTTGGTTCTGTCGGAGCAACTGGCACTACTGCCGCAAATAGAATCGCTAAAGAAGCGGATTTAATAATCGGTATCGGAACTAGGTATAGCGACTTTACGACCGCAAGCCGGACAGCTTTCCAGAATCCAAATGTTAAATTTATAAATATAAATATTGCTTCTTTTGATGCTCATAAACATGGAAGTGCTATCCCGGTTGTTGCTGACGCACGAGAAACTATTAATGAATTAATTCCAGCTCTCAGTGGATTTAAGATCGCTTCTGAATTAAGTAATCGAATCAAAAATGAAGTCGAATTTTGGAATAAGACTGTTGATGCGGCCTTTGTTGATAAGAAATTATCAAAGCCAAGTCAGACTGAGATTATTGGCGCAGTTAATTCTGCAAGTGATCCAAAAGATGTAGTTATCTGTGCAGCGGGTTCTCTTCCTGGAGATCTCCACAAATTATGGCGAACCAGAGATCCACTTGGTTATCACGTTGAGTATGCCTTCTCCTGCATGGGATATGAAATAGCCGCAGGAGTTGGAATTGCAAGGTGGGCCAAAGGTCGCACACCAATTGTCATGGTTGGAGATGGCTCCTACTTAATGATGCATACTGAAATAGTCTCCGCAGTTGCCGAAGGTCTTAAATTTATAATTGTTTTAATTCAGAACCATGGATTCGCATCAATTGGTCACTTATCAGAAAGTATTGGTTCACAGAGATACGGAACTAAATATAGAACGCATGATAAGTCTGGCAATAACTTTGAATCTGGAGATATTCTTCCGGTTGATCTTGCGACAAATGCTGAGTCATTAGGTATAAAAGTCATAAGAATTCAAGAAACTCCTTCTGCTATTTCTGATTTAAAAGCAGCTATTGTTGAAGCAAGGGCAAGTTATAAAGCCACTCTTATTCATATCACCAGTGACCCACTTCTTTATTCGCCAAATGGTGAAGGCTGGTGGGATGTCCCGATTGCCAAGGTATCGACTTTAAAATCCACTCAAGATGCTCTAGAAAAGTATGAGAAAGATATAAAGAATCAGAAACATCTACTTGGTAAAGGTGCAATCGAACGTAATTAGTTTTTAATTACTCCATCGGGTATTTAACGCAGATTTGATTTCG
>CAWULH010000183.1:0-1598 GCA_963923215.1 uncultured bacterium | reverse complement strand
AATTATTACGGCCGAACTTGGGACTTCTAGGGCAGTAAATCGCATTAAAAAACGGTTTGAATATTTAATTCGAGATGAAGCTGGTGATGTTCCAGGATGGGTCCTTGTTGTGCTGATGACGACAGGGCTGGTAACTGCGATATGGACTATTGCACAGCCAAGGATTTCGTCAATCTTAAGAAATTCTTTAGATAACATGAATAACATTAGGTAAATTTAGATGTCGAGGGTTTTATTAAAAAAGTCTAAGAGTTTTGTACTTAGCGAAGAGGGAAGTGTAGAGACAGGACTTGTGCTAATTCCTGTAATGATTCTTTTCTTATCCGTCCTACAACTGCCCGCATCTACGCTTGCACGAGTTGCATCTTCGTCAAAACTGCAAAGTGATACCTATCTCCAATCTTTTGTGCCAACAGAAGGGGCATCGTCGATCTCAAATCAAACTCTTACAGGCAATAGAGATTCGTTAAGCGAAGGATCAACTGAATCACATGCCTTACCCGGTGGAGGAGAATTAATAGTTAAGAATAGAAGAATAGTGGCTCCACCAATTACTCCGTTCCTAATTAGCGGCGATCAATTTAATTCAATCGGAATCTCAATTAACGAGAACAAATAGTCGCATTGGGTAATTCATGAGAAGAATCAGGCATTTCATAAATGACGAATCAGGAAGTGCCATTGTGGAATTTGTAGCACTTGGCCTCCCGCTTTTCTTGCCTTTATTTATTTTTCTCTCGGATGTTTCTCAAATTTCTTCTGATCAGCGAATTGTTCAGAATTTGGCTCGCCAAGTGGCTCGGGCTTATGTGACTGCTCCGGATGAATCTTCTGCATTAGCAAGAGTAGAAATTGTAAAAGGGGTATTTCAATCTAAATATTTTAAAATAAATAATACTGCCGGAGCCAACATATCAATCCAAATTAATTGTTCAGCATCACCTTGTTTGACTCCTGATTCAAATATCTCCGTTAGTGCAGCACTTACTTCAAAAGATGGACGGCATACTTATCAATCAAGCGCAACGGAAATCGTTGATATATGGCGAAACAGCAGATAATTAGTAAGAAAATTAAAGGGTTTATAAAGGAAGAGAATGGCTCCATATCTTTACTGCTTATCTTCTTATTCCTAATTACTGCAATAACAAGTCTGGTTGTCGTAGATGTGGCCGATGCTTATTTAGCAAAGCGTCAATTGACTCAGATCACCGAGGCCGCGGCACAACTTGGTTCTCACCAAATTGATTTGCCACGTTATTACTTAAGTGGATTAATTGATAGTGGACTCGGTTATGGATTAGTTCCTATTAGTTGTAATTCTGCCGTCCTATATGCCCAGCGATATCTTGCAGCAAATTCGCTCAGAGGGAATCAGATTTATATGACCGGATGGAGTTGTGCAAATGAAAAATTGACTTTAAATGTGAGGAGCGAGATTCGACCACTAATCACCTTACCTAATCTTCTTGGAACCATTGGACAGCGACTTCAAATTACTTCCTCGGTTATTGCAACTTCAGTCGTTAGATAGTCTTATCCCATGGCAAGGGACTATGCACATGAGATATCTGAATTAAGTGCAACCCTTACATCAA
>CAWULH010000182.1:0-1601 GCA_963923215.1 uncultured bacterium | reverse complement strand
CTTCACCTTTAAGTGCTTCGCCAAATTCATCATGATTCTCAGGACCCATACCGTCAAGAAAATTCAAATCGCTTTTACCCCACTCGCCCACACCAGCGAGAGTGAAAGCTGCGGCACAACGCACATCACGAGTCATATTTAAAGAGTGTGGACCACCACCAGACCAGCCAATTACAACAAATTTCTTAATTCCAAAGTAATCCAAAATTTCTCGCTGAGTAACCAAATCAGATGCGACAGTTCTTCCTTTTATGCGATCTGAGTTTCCATAGCCCGGCCGAGATGTGCTTATTGCTCGACATTCACTAATCTCAGATAACCATTTAGCCCAGGCTGTACCGTCTCCAGGGGTGCCATGAAGAAAGAGGATGGCATTTTCGTTCTGAATTCCGTTGTCGAAGTATTCCAGTGAAGAACCATATTTTAATTTGAGAATTGCCACGGGACTATTAAATTACTTTAAAAATTGAATTACTAGAGCTATAAGAGCAATCAAAACAAATATAAATCTAAGCAACTTTGACTTTTGAATGGTCTGAAAAATTTGGGTGAAGGAAATAAGTAAATAAATTGAACCTATTAGAATGGAGAGCCCACTTTTTATTAAAATTCCACTGTGAGAATTTTGGTAAGTCATGTTAATAAATCCAGTCGCAATTAATGCATAAGACAGCGATCTGAAAGCTGCGATACTCAATTCATCTCCTTAGGCTTGTGAAAATGAAATGTGCCCGACATTTGCCGGGCACATAACATCAATATCTAAATTAGATATTTACTTAGTGAGAGTCAGACATTCCTTCTGCGGCTGACTTCATCTTTGCAATCTTGTAAATGGTTAGACCAAATACGCACTTTGCCAATACGTCAGCAATTGTGTAGCCGACTTGGCGATAAGTGAATAATGATGCCATCTGTTCCATACTTGGATGCTTTGAAAGCATAGGAATCAAGTATGAGATCGGGTAGACGCCCCAAGTTGCAATTAAAAGCAGTCTTAGACGGCCAACAGTATCTGCAACACCTGCTGGTTGACGATCCAAAGACTTACCAAGCTCAACAAAGAGAACATAAAGAATGTAGAGGAATGGAATTGTTGAAAGAATTCCCCAAAGTGTCTTTGTTCCATTGTTTGAAGAAATTTCACCTGGATATCCGAGAATAATCATCGCTGCTGATGCAGGAACTAATCTCCAGATAAGTGAGCTTGCTGCCTCTTTCGCAAGTGCAAGTACAGCGATTACCTCAACAAGAAGTAGAGGCACAGTTAGAATCCAGTCTACGTAGCGATATGCCTCGTTAAAGGAACCTTGTGATGTTCCAACTGCGATTGCATTCTTCATAGATGATTCGTTGAAGGAATTGAAAATCCGGAAATAGTGATATCCGGCGATAAATGTCACCATAGATGACATGACTAGCGCAGAGCGGTACTTAGGAAGTACCCGACTCTGAGATACCAGCGTAAACACTGTGCACGCTAGCATTGAAATTAGACCGAATGAGAATATGTTAAATAACGAACTCCATTGGCCATTAGATAGTTGCAGCATTCTTACCTCTCCGTTCGAACATTTCCTAGGTAGGAAAATCCCTCACAG
>CAWULH010000181.1:0-1604 GCA_963923215.1 uncultured bacterium | reverse complement strand
CCATGCGGCGACCTGAATCAGAGACCTTAACTTCACCTTCGAATGAGCGCTTCTCCTTGCACTTTACGCAATAAGCCTCACCCTTATATGCCTCAGCCATGTTGGCCCTCCTCTTCATATTCATCAGTGTGAACTGATCAATTGGTTTTACCCGCATTCTTCTTGCGCGTATGGCTTCACACTACCCCCGTATACGCATGCGAGCGCGGATATACGCACAGACTTACTCACAAATTACTGATATTTAGAGGTAAATGTCCGAATTGCCCGAACTACCTAGCTCAAAGCCTTCCAGGAAACTCTCCGCACGTATTCCATCAGGATCGCGGGCAAGAAGGTTCTGAAACTCTTCACCATGATCAGAGATTCTCAAATGAATTAACTCGTGGAAAATGACATGCCTTAAAACATATAACGGGGCAGTATTTAGGCGATCCGAGATTCGGATTGTCTTATCAACCGTTGTACAAGAACCCCAACGCTCTCGCATTGATCGCCAGGTAATTGATTTGGGTTGCTCCGTAGAATCAAAATCAGGAAGAAGCTCCACAAGGATTTCCTGGGCCAGCTTCATAAGCTCATCATCACTGCGCCTATTCTTTGCCTCGCGATCCAGAACCATTGCAATCATCTCTGGGATTAACTCGAGCTCTTGCTTTCTCGTCAATCTATCTGGAATGTGAATCTCGATTGAACCATTTTGGCGAAATGCCTGAATTGAGCGTTTTCGCCTTCCCGATCTAATGACCCGGAAATCAGGGAGATTCTCACGGAGCTCTTTCTCCAGCCCTTTTATGGTCGGAGGCTTTGAAGGGGTAACGAAATTGGATGTGCCAGCCACGGGAGGGAGGTTAGATGGAAAGAGTTCATCTTGGATGAATTGATCTTCCCCCTCTGAATTCCACACCATCGATTAGATACTCACCCCCTGGAATGAGAAGAATAGAATTTCGAGAGAGTTAACCGATAAGTAATAAGTTATCCCCGAAATTTTTTCTTTTTCAACAACTAATCCACAACTTTATCAACACAAACCGCTAATCTTCCGTTACTTACCCTGAATCTCTGGGAGTTTTGCTTCAAATAACTTCCAAAGATAACTCTGGCATCATTTTTATATTTAAATCTTGTAATTTTCGTCGTACTTCAATGAGAAAAAGAGTTATTTAATCTCACAAAAATATTGCGAAATGTCGGAAATTTCCCGCATAACATTCCGAGGAGAAAGTTGCATTCTGCGTTGAACTCACTTATGTTCCGCGTACGAACTCCTCGGATAACCGTTCATTCTTTGCAAGGGGAAGGCAAAGAAAGAATCGTGCGCCCGGGGAGTTCGCTTTTCTTTACTATTCTTTATTCGGCTTTAAATCACTTTATTTATCTTTAAATAATGCCGAGATGTCATCTGGGACAGTAGTACTTGCAAGGAATTTAGAAACATCATTTAAGTCAGAAGCTAATGGAAGAAGCGCTGCATCCTCAAAACGATGGTCACGTCCTTCGATTCCAACTTGAGCCTCAACTTCAGTCCAGAATTTTGTACATTCACGCATTAATCGCGGTGAGACTTCAAGACCCAGAAGAGTTGCAAATAGATGTTGCAT
>CAWULH010000180.1:0-1609 GCA_963923215.1 uncultured bacterium | reverse complement strand
ACTTTTGTTGGAAGGCTCTCAGATACAAAAGGTAGGAAATTACTTCTTTATGTAGGGTGGATTACGATTTTAATTGCCGACTTAACTCTCGCGGCTGCTACATCGCCTTATTTTTATTATCTCTCTATGGCTATCTTTGGAATTGGTGCGGCGTTTATGGGAACAGGCCATTCAAATATTGTCGGTGATTTATTTGGCGGAAGAGCACCAAAAGCAATCGCCTCCTGGCAGATGGCTGGAGATGCCGGAATGATTGTTGGTCCGATAGTTCTTGGTTACTTGGCTGATGCTCACTCTTACAGAGTTGCTTTCATTGCTTCCTCTATTTTCTTCTCACTATCTCTCTTCTTTATCCTGAAAATGAAAGAGACCCGAGTCTCCTCGGGCCTCTCTAAGTAATTTATTCTTATTGACGATCGCGCAAGATAGATAGCAGACGTAATACCTCTAAATAGAGCCATACGACTGTAACCATCAGGCCGAAACCAGCACGCCATGCCTCCTCATGAGGAGCGCCGGCTGCAATCATCTTCTCAATCTGATCGAAATCAACTACTAAGAAGAATGTTGCAAGACCAACACCTGCTACACAGAGCAAAAGTGCAAGTGATGAATGTGGCTTGTAGAAGCCAAATCCTTGATTCATTCCAAATAAGGATGCGATAAATGAGGCAAGACCGATTACTAAGTAACCAATTAATGCTGCGCCCATCATCCGGTTAAACTTCTCAGTTACTCGGATTCGCTTAGTCTTATATGCAAAGAGAATTCCCACAAAGGCGCCAAGAGTTCCAATAACTGCCTGGGAGACAATTCCTGGATAAACCGCTTCGTAATAATGACTAATTACGCCAAGAGCAATTCCTTCAAGTGCTGCATAGGCAACTGCCGCCCATGGCTTTACGCGCTTAGAAAATGTTAGGACCAATGAAAAAATTAATGCACCGATTACAGCTGGAAGCATCAATGCATCCAACCTTCCGGTCCATGCAACTGCTCCTGCAGTAACAAGTACGGCAAAAAGTAGAC
Source organism: uncultured bacterium (assembly GCA_963923215.1). Lineage (GTDB taxonomy): Bacteria > Actinomycetota > Actinomycetes > Nanopelagicales > Nanopelagicaceae > AAA044-D11. The sequence goes on along the minus strand of CAWULH010000180.1, from coordinate 580 downwards.
CAGTGCGCGCTACAACATCATCCATAGTCATTCTTCCAGTACGTGAGGAAGATGCCGCTGGTGCGTTGTAAAGGTCGTTTAATTGATCGGAAGTTTTCGCGATCTCATAACCACGCTTTAGAACTGGATTTGAACTCTCCATTACTCTCCTTTTTTAGATCGGCCTCTCTTAGGGGCCAAATCAGTTAACATCAAAATAGCATAGAAACTTCCCGCGCTTCTAAATAAAGTCTTAATAAACGCTTAAAGGAACCTTACTAAGCCCATTTGAGCCAGTTAGCCACAGAATCCATCTCATTTGCAACAAATGTGTAATCATGGCCACCATCTATCCGAGAGAGTTGGTACTCAGCATTCCTACTCTTCAGTTTTTTTGCCCAGGCACTTGCCTGGCCCTTAATTAATATCGTGTAATCCTGGGCCGCTTCTCCCAAGAACCATCTAATCTGATTGGCATTCTTCAAATAATTTGACGGAGTCTGATATGAAATCTTTGCCTTATTGCTTGCCGGTTTACCGAATGCATTTGTTAAATCATCCACGACAAAATAACCAGCCAAAGTAACTACTTGTGAATATA
>CAWULH010000179.1:0-1610 GCA_963923215.1 uncultured bacterium | reverse complement strand
ATCTATTTGGCGTAAGTGAAATTGATAAGTTAACCAAACTTTTAAGCGAAGCAGATGCCGCATTACTTAATGCTGATCGTCCAATTTACCTGCCCTATCTTTATGGTGGGCCTGCGGGAAGTTCTGAAGGCGCTTCACTAATAGGCACTCGAGGGTGGCACACCAAAGCAGATATCGCTGCTTCAGTAATTGAGGGCGTGGTCTTTAACCATAAACATCACTTTGACATACTTTCTGAGAAATTAGATACCAGCGAACGTCTAGTTGCAACTGGTGGCTCAATGAAGTCTGATGTCTGGGCGCAACTTGCTGCTGATGTTTTCAATCTTGAGATTCAAATTCCAGATACTCAGGAGTCAGGAGCCCGTGGTAGTGCCATGTTGGCTGGAGTCGCAACTGGTATTTATTCAAGTATTTCTGATGCGATAAATAAATGTGTAGGAATCGAAAAGACTATTAAGCCGAACAAATCTCGGGCGGAATTTTTAAAAAATAGATATATTCAATATCGAAATGAGGCAAAGCGAGTGATTAACGTATGAGAGAGATATTTCAAAGAAAGGGTGCAGTTGGCGCATTCAATGTAATCCAAATTGAACATGCCGAGGCACTTACCCAAGCATCACTAATTGCAAATTTGCCAATAATTTTACAAATTAGTCAGAATGCCGTGAAATATCATGGTTCCCTTAAGCCAATTTCTATTGCCACTCGAGCCATAATTGAAGAAAGTGGTGCCAACGCTTTCTTACATTTGGATCATGCCGAAGATACTGAATTAGTTCGCGCAGCAATTGATCTAGGTTTTGATTCAGTTATGTACGACGGTAGCAAATTGGATTTCGCTGCAAATGTGAAAAGCTCAAGTGAAATGGCGGAGTTAGCCCATAAAAATAACGCACTTATTGAATTGGAACTTGGAGAGGTAGGCGGGAAAGACGGTGTTCACGCAGCAGGAGCAAGAACCAATCCCGCAGAAGCAGAGAAGTTCATAGAAGAAACAAATGCGGATCTTTTGGCTGTTGCAGTTGGATCTTCACATGCGATGACTACTCGCGATGCGAAATTAGATTTTGGACTTATAAAAGATTTGGCCGCAGCAGTTCCGGTCCCATTGGTCCTACATGGTTCATCAGGGGTTAGCGATCCTGATATTCAAGAAGCAATTCGCGCAGGAATGCGTAAAGTGAATATCGCAACCCATTTAAATAACGTTTTTACCGCTGCAGTGCGAGAAACTCTCACTGCTGATACGAAATTAGTGGATACCCGAAAATATATAAAACCTGCTCGCGAAGCGGTTACAGTTGAAACCGCACGCCTGCTTAAGGTTTTAGATTTGCAATAGGAGCTAGCAAAATGCGAAATAGATTATCGAATGCAACACTTAATCAACTTCCGAAAAGCGTGCTTCGACCTACATATAATCGCGCAAAAGTAACACCTGGAATTTTGCATTTTGGAGTAGGCGCCTTTCACCGCTCCCATCAAGCGTTAACAATTGATCGTCTACTTGAAAAAGGCTTAGCCACCGATTGGGGCATAGTCGGCGTTGGACTTCTGAAAAATGATTCTAAGATGCGCGATGCGCTAATTCCACAAGACTGCCT
>CAWULH010000178.1:0-1615 GCA_963923215.1 uncultured bacterium | reverse complement strand
CCTTATAGCGACGGGACCAGTTGGTTGGCTCTTCTGTATATGGTTGACGTAATACATCGAATACTCGGGTTAGGCCGGACTTATCTACAACATCGCGAACACCAACAAGATCAACATTATCTGCTGGAACTCGGACTGTTAGATCGCCTTGTTGAACTTTGAGAACTAAGTAAGTCTTCTCTTCGCCTTTTATGGTTCGGGTCTCAATCGCTTCGATGAGAGCTGCTCCGTGATGGGGATAAACAACGGTTTCGCCGACCTTAAATGACATCAATTTGGCCTTTCGATAGATGCTAAGGATACCATTTGCGCGTGCTTAATAAAAATGCGAATAATGCCCGTAAATCACTGGCTTTAGCCCTTCTTCTGACTGCTTCTGCAGTGACTTTAACTGGCTGTGGTGCTACAGGTGCAGATTCACCTACACGAAATATTCGCCAAGTAACTGATGGCGTTGAAGGACAATCAGGTTCGATTGTAATTCGCAATTTTTATTTGGTTGCAAAGGCTGATGGAACTGCAGATCTTGTTGCCTACTTTGTAAATCAAGGTATGGCATCTGATGCAATTTCATCAATTGAAATTAATGGGAATAATGCAGCAATTGATCCTGCCCAGAATGAATTAATTAAGGATCGCCCAGTGATTTTTGGTGGCCCTACTGCAACCGCAAAAGCCACCTTTGCTGGAATCAATCCAGTTGCTGGTTATCGCGTGGATGTAACTGTTAACTTTGTCGCTGCAGCGCCAGTTAAATTAAACGCACTTATTGTTGAATAGGCATGCTTTCACTTTAAAGTACTTTGATTTCTATTCTCGTTAAAGCCCTAGCCATATTCCGTTAACCTAATTTCCGGAGAATTCTCATGTGAATTCCCGTGAGACTCTGATTGATCGTGAGCTCAGTTGGCTTGATTTCAATTCCCGGGTACTGGAGTTGGCTGAGGATGAATCAATCCCACTCCTCGAACGGTGCCGATTCTTGGCCATCTTCTCCTCTAATTTAGATGACTTTTACATGATCCGAGTGGCCACTTTAAAACGGAAATTAGATCTAAACGTAACTTCTGAGAATACGGCCGGGATTACGCCCCAAGAATTGATGCGTGAAATCTCAATAAAGACCGGTGAACTAATTGCCCGTCAGACAAATTGCTTCCATAATTCAATTGCTCCGGCTCTTTCAGAAAATAAAATTGATTTTGTTAAATGGAATGAATTAAATGAAGCCGAAAAACAATTAATAAGTAATTCGTTTCAAAATAATATTTTCCCAGTTCTGACTCCGTTAGCAGTTGATCCATCCCACCCATTTCCATATATCTCCGGATTATCTTTAAACCTGGCAGTGGTGGTTAGAAACCCAGAATCTAATTCTGAATACTTTGCCAGAGTTAAAGTTCCTTCAAATTTACAGAGATTCCACTTGGCTTCCAATGATGGAAGACGTCGCTACATTGCCCTAGAAGACATTCTCTCTGCCCATATAAATGATCTATTTCCAGGTATGGAGATTGTTGCGACTTATCCATTCAGGTTAACTAGAAATGCCGACTTGGAACTTGAAGAAGAAGATTCAGAAGATTTATTAGCCTCTATGGAGCAGGAATTACTC
>CAWULH010000177.1:0-1623 GCA_963923215.1 uncultured bacterium | reverse complement strand
ATTTGATAGTAAAGAGTGGCGTGGACCGGTTCGTAAATATGACATTATTCGCGAGGGTTTAATTGCAACCTTAGTTGTAGGAATTTTAGTTATTGCTTTTTCGCTGGCATTTGGATCTCCAGATGATAAATCTCTGACATTTAAAGGTTGGGCAACAAGTTCACCTGATAACTTTTATGCAACAGCCGTCCAAGAATTAGCAGGTACGAGTGGAACTGCAACCTATGGTGCTCCATACAATAAGGGTGGTGATGGTTTAAATGTGGGCCCACTATGGCTTCAAAAATGGGCGGGAGTTACTCATCCAATTGATTCCGTAAATGATTTTGTAGTGACTCCACTAATTCAATCTGTTCAACCACCAGAAGTTAAGAGTGCACTTGCAAATTGGAATAGTGCAGATGAGAAGACAAAAAGTGATTGGGCAAAGTCTTATGATGACGCAATTGGCAAAGCCAAAGGGAATATTGCAAAAGTGGCCTCTGGTAATTATGGGCCAGTGCCTGCTCTTGCCAAAGGTTTGACAGATCTTGCTCAAACTGGCGGCCTTGATTCGGCTCTACTTTCACAAGGTGGTTTCTTTCAGACTGATAACACCAAACAGATTCTCTTCTTCGGTGATGGGTCTTATCTTGATGACGCAGGAACTGCGGCAAATCTTCAGGGTGGAACATGGGGAATGATGAATGAAACTGGGAGATATCCTGGTCAAGCATGGCTCTGGCTCTATTCATTCTGGTATCAAATCCCGCCATTTAACAATGAGGATTCTCATCCAATTGGGGCAAATGCTGATGCATACATACTCTTCTTGATGGGCGCGTTGACTTTGGGATTGATCTTTATGCCAAAGATTCCTTTGCTAAATCAGTTGCCATATCGAATTCCAATTCATCGTGCGATCTGGCGTAGCTACTATGAATCAGAGGGAATTCCGCGTAAGAGGAAGAAGTAGGGACTTTCTTCAACTAGTATCCCAACATGGAAAAAGTACGTTGGGGATTTATCGGCGCGGGAATGATTGCAAAGAAAGCACTCTGGCCTGCATTACTTAACTCAGAAGTTGGTGAAATCTATGCAGTTGCTGCCCGAGATGAGGCACGGGCAAAAGCGCTCTCACCTTCTGGACGAATTTATACAAATTACGATGATTTATTAGCTGATCCAAATGTAGAAGCAATTTATATTTCTCTTCCAAATTCGCTACATATGCCTTGGTCAATTCGAGCTCTCGAAGCTGGGAAGAACGTACTCTGCGAAAAACCACTTGCAATGAATGCAGGAGAAGTTCGTGAGGGAATTGCTGCGCAAGCAAAGAGCGGGAAGTTATTCATGGAGGCTTCCTGGAATAGATGGCATCCTAGAACAATTCGCCTAAATGAAATCGTTCAATCTGGTGCAATTGGGGAAGTAAAGAAAATACGTTCATGTTTTACTTATACTGATTTAGATCCAACAAATATCCGCGCGATTTATGAACTTGGTGGAGGTGGGCTCTATGACCTCGGACCATATTCAGTTGCGGCGCCACTCTGGTTGATGAACTTTGCCCCGACTTCAAATATCAGAACTGAAGTTAAATGGCATCCTGGCGGTTGTGATGAGACTGTAAAAATTAATTTC
>CAWULH010000176.1:0-1654 GCA_963923215.1 uncultured bacterium | reverse complement strand
ATATTGAATACCAACTACTTTATGATCGGTGCAATATTTAAAATATCTCTTAATTCCTTGGCCATCACCTGCAAGATATAGCTGCTCTTCAGCAGTTAGATCTTTACCAATCAACCAGCGGAATGGTCCAATGAATGCACCAATTCCAATTAAGAATCCAACGCTCCACATAAGCATTCCAGCGAGTACGGCACGATTTTCAATCTGGAAGTTGACCGTGGCATCATCATTAGATCCACGTAATAAGAAATAAGTTCCGAACCCAAAAATCAAACCAACAATTAAACCTGTACCTGCATTTAATTTAGTAATTAGGCTTCGCTTTGGATTAGGGATGGGCCTTGTCGAAGTTTCGTGTGCAATTGTTGTCATGCTACATGCCCTCCATTATCAGTAACCCATTTGTTGAAATCATCCTTACTCATTACCTCCCCGTTTGTCTCCATATATGCGTGATAGAGACCGCAGAGTTCTGCACATTTAACATCGATGTGTCCCAGATGGTTTGGAATCGTCCTTATTTCAACTGGCACAATGTCGTTTGCATCAGCTTTTACTCCAAGTTGAACTGGCCAGAATGAGTGGTTAACATCCTTGGAAGTGACAATAAATTTAACAGGTTGATTGATTGGGAGATTTAAAACATTTGATTCCATTCCCAACTGTGGGTAATTAAAAGACCATAACCATTGTTGACCTGTGACTTCAACAATTAAAGAATTTGGTGCATTTTTTTCAGCAGCTAATGCTTCGCTATTCATAGAAGTAATTCCATAAATTACTGCTACTAAACAAAGTGCTCCTGAAATCGCACTGAAAATTGTGATACCCAATCTATTTGTACGGAAAGGTTCACCATCGGGTGGTGGTGTATTGCCTCGAACACCATGCCTAAAAGTGTAAGTAGCCATACTCATAACAAGACCAAAGACTGGTGTTGAAATTATTGTAAAGATCACCATCAATCTTTCGATTGCTTTCATATCAGTACTCAACCGGACAGGCATCCACTTTGTATAAAAGAAGAGAGCGAGAACCACGAAGACTGCCGTGTAAAAAACTGCCCATCCAAGTGTTTCTCTGATATCGCTTCTTTTTAGGAATTTTAAGAATTTATCTCCAGGAGTAAGTCCAACTACATTTTCTTCATGTTGGCTCATTCAACACTCACCTTTCCTGACATATAACCGTAAGCACTCATAGCGTTACCGAATTTTCCATAGGAACCATCACCACATGGATATTCGCAATTCCAGACATATTCGCCTTTGCCGCCTGTTAGAAAGGAGAAGGTCATTGTGTGCCCCTTGAAATTTGTTGCCGAATCCTTTGTAGGCAGTTCGTCGCCTTTATCATTAGTTTCAACTTTAACTAGAGGAATATTTACAAAAAGTGGATCTTGGCTTGTAGTAGGAAGTCCATGAAGAGTAAAGGTGTGTTGTACGGCATCTGCAGAAACTTCTTTGACTGGTTGGCCATCAAGAAGCATTGTGCCATCCACAGTGCCCACTACTTTCCCAAAATAAGCATTAGCTAATTTTTCTCCGGAGTCATAAGCCTTTATGGTCATAGTTACATAGGTGTGTGCTGGAAGGATTACGTGAGTAGAAGGCCCGTAGTGAACCCAATCTTTTGAATTCACTTTTCCATTTAA
>CAWULH010000175.1:0-1657 GCA_963923215.1 uncultured bacterium | reverse complement strand
TTGCAACTGCTCACTCGATTAACACAATTTATGTACCGCTTGGAATTAAAGCAGGCCCAGATAAAGTAGTTGATGTCATTAGACGTGCTGGAATTCCAACCTCGGTTGCATTAATGCCAACGCCTTCAATTTCACTTGGTGTTGCAAGTCCACACGTAATTGATATGGCAGCCGCCTATGCAACATTTGCTGCAAACGGTATTTATGCAAAGCCATACATTATTAAAGAGGTAACTGGTCCATCAGGTAATTTGTTATATCAAGCTACGCAATCAACGAACCAAGTTTTCTCTGCAGATGTAATGGCAGATCTAGATTATGCACTTGAACAAGTTACGCAATATGGAACTGGAGTTGGCGCTTCAGTTGGTTTAAGTCGTCCAATTGCAGGCAAGACTGGAACTACAACTGATAACGCATCTGCTTGGTTTAATGGTTACACACCACAACTTGCAACGTCAGTTGCAATGTTCCGAGATGATGCAACTCAGACTCTTAATGGAATTGGTGGCTTGAACTCAGTTACAGGTGGTTCATTTCCAGCTCGTATCTGGAATATCTACACAAGAGGCGCACTTAAAGGTGAAGATGTAATGCAATTTCCACCTCCTGCAAATATCGGTGGCACCGATCCAGTCTCCTATGTTGATGCAATTCCAACGTTGGATCCTGAACTTGCAGCATCTGCAACACCATCAACAAAGAAGCCAATTCCAAGATATACGGTTTCTACCTCACCGACCCCTACTAAAAAGAAATAATTAATGCGCTTTGCAACCAAGAGCGCAGTACTAATTGCAATAGTCGCGTCGCTCTTCTCATTTGCAAAATTTGAACATTGCAGAGTTCACGGTTGGGGCGGTTCTGATGTTTATGTCCACGCCTGTTACTCAGATCTTCCCGCCCTCCTTTTAGATCGACATTTAAATACTCACCAATGGCCATATAAAGATGGCAATAATGCAGTGGAGTATCCGCCTGGAGTTGCAATGGTTATGTGGGCAACTTCCTTTGCTGTCGACCATGATTACAAGCAGTACCGCAATTACTTTGATGTAAATGCAATATTAATTTCTCTACTTTTTATATTTGTCGTAATACTTCTAAAGAAGATGTCAGCAGAGTATTGGTCCTTGGCCCCACTTGCACCAGCAGTTATTGCATCTCTTTTTATCAATTGGGATATTTGGGCAGTACTACCTGCATTACTTTCGATTTACTGGTTTGATAATAAAAAATATGAGAGATCGGCACTTTCACTGGGAATTGCAATTGCTACTAAGTTTTTCCCAGTAGTTCTATTAATTCCAATATGTTTTAACTTATTTCAAGATAAGAAAAACTTAATAAGATTTAATTTAATCGCAATAGGGAGCGCGATAGCCATTAATTTACCTTTCGCAATTACAACTCCTGCAGGTTGGTGGCGATTCTATAAATTAAATGTAAGTAGGGGTGTAGATTGGGGATCAATCTGGCATGCGCTAAGCGTTTTTGGCTTCAATATAAACGCTCTTAATATTCTTGCAATTCTTACCTTCCTCATTGGCACAGTTTTTTATTCAATTTTTATTTTTAGAAATAAAACTAACTTAGCTGAGTGCGCCTTTCTTATTGTTGCCCTATTTGTCACAGCAAGTAAGGTCTATTCACCACA
>CAWULH010000174.1:0-1673 GCA_963923215.1 uncultured bacterium | reverse complement strand
TCTCTAAGCGGACTATCTTTGATGCGATGGTGGAACATAAGTCTTCAGAAGGTAAAGTTTGACCTGTGAGTGAGAAAGATTTCTATTTAACTACGCCGATTTACTATGTAAACGATGCGCCTCACATTGGTCATGCCTACACAACTGTTGCCGGCGATGTTTTAACTCGTTGGCATCGTCAACGCGGTGAAGGGGTCTGGTTCTTAACAGGAACAGATGAACATGGCGAGAAGGTTATGAATGCAGCTAAAAGCAATAATGTCTCACCACAGGAATGGTGCGACCGCCTAGTTGAGAATGCATGGAAACCTCTTTGGAAATCCTTAAATATTGCAAATGATGATTTCATCCGTACAACTGAAGAACGTCATGAAGTCCGAGTACAGGCATTTTTACAGTTATTAAAAGATAAGGGTTATATCTACCTTGATAAATATGAAGGACCATATTGCATTGGCTGTGAAGAATTTAAATTGCCTGGAGATCTTGAAGATAATAAGTGCAAAATTCATGGACGCCCAGTCGAGATGCTTTCAGAGGAGAACTGGTTCTTTAAATTATCTGAGTTTGCTCCAAAATTAATTGAACATTACAAGAAGAATCCAAGTGCATGTGAGCCTGAGAGTGCTCGAAATGAAGTAATTTCATTTTTAGAAAGTGGTGTAAAAGATTTATCAATTTCCAGATCTACATTTGATTGGGGAATTAAAGTCCCTTGGGATACCAAGCAAGTGGTGTATGTCTGGTTTGACGCCTTACTTAATTACGCAACTGCAGTTGGTTGGGGCGATGAAGCAACTAGCGCCGGCGGAAAGAAATATGTAAAGAGCTGGCCAGCAGATGTTCATTTGGTTGGAAAAGATATTCTCCGTTTTCACGCGGTCATCTGGCCCGCGATGTTAATGGCAGCAGGTGCACCGGTACCTGGAAAAGTCTTTGCACACGGCTGGCTATTAGTTGGCGGCGAGAAGATGTCGAAATCTAAATTAACTGGAATCGCGCCAAGCCAGATAACTGATTACTTTGGAGTGGATGCCTTTCGATATTACTTCTTACGCGCTATTCCATTTGGTAGCGATGGCTCTTTCTCCTGGGAAGATATGCAGGCACGGTACACAAGTGAACTCGCAAATGATTTTGGAAATTTAGCTTCACGTTTGATTGCGATGGTTGAAAAGTATTGTGATGGTGTAATTCCTGCAGTTGCTAATGATTCAGAACTATCATATTTATTAAATGAAACAGTTGTGGCTGCAGATAAGGCAATGGTTGCCCTTGATTTTCAAGGGGGGATCACCTCAATTATGGAGTTCTGTAAACGAGTAAATGGATATGTAACTGAGAAAGAACCATGGTCAATTGCAAAAGATCCAGAGCGAAATTCGGAATTAAATTCGGTTCTCTATAACACTGCGGAATCTATCCGCGCACTTGCGGTTCTATTACATCCGGTTATGCCAGAGACAACTGAGCAACTCTGGGATTCTCTTGGTGCGACATCTCTTGGCCCAATTGGAAAACAGAAGATTTCAGAACTTTCTAAATGGGGACAACTTCCAAGCGGAAGCAGAGTAACCAAAGGCGCAGTTCTCTTTCCAAGGTTGGAAGAAACTAAATAAGTATGGCGGATCGCCACAATCGCGATATAGATCGCCAACCTGCTCCGAGCCCAC
>CAWULH010000173.1:0-1689 GCA_963923215.1 uncultured bacterium | reverse complement strand
TTAAATCCAAAGTTAGAGAGTCCTTGGAAAATCTCATTGAAGTTAGGACCGCCGCCATTTTCATTGTCAGGGTCTTCAGGTCCAAAGCCGAAAGGGGTCATAGTGAATATAGAACCATATTTGGTGCATTGGTATTCCCTTAAGGAGGTTTCCCGGAAGAGATTTTCCCGGCAGCACACCCCGCGCGATTAGGATTCATATATGTTCCTCGCCAAGGTAAGTAGTAGCGCCGCTGCTGCCCTTGCCTGGTGGATTGTCCCAATAGTTGGAGTTACTGGTGCGATCATTTATGTAATCTGGTTATCTAAATATAAAGAAAAGTTCGAAAACACCACTCATCGAAGCGTCAATAGTTTTAGCGCATTTCAAAGTATTTTTAGAAATGATAAGAAAAATAAAGGCCAGTAATTAAAATCTTTTCTAGGGTGAAAAATTTACTAAAGTCTTTACGAAAGAGACCCGTTCTCGTTGGCTTCATATCGTTAACCGCTATAACCCTGATAATTCCATTTAACTTCGTAATTCTTGCTCCAGGCCCAACAGTTAATTTATTAGATGGTCCAGTATCTGTTAAAGGATTTGATTCAACATCAAATAAAAATGATGCACTTTATTCAGCTGCGATTTATGCATCTGGTCCGGATCAGATGCCCCTGGGATTTCAATTATTAAATGCCTGGGCTGATGGCAATTTAGTAGTTATGCCAAGAAATGCTCTTTATGACAATGGCGAGAAAGCTGATGTAGCAAAGAAACGCCAACTTAAAGAGATGACTGATTCGCAAGTCAATGCTGCACTTGCCGCTTGGAATTTCATCTCAGAAATCCCAGGTCATGCCAAGCCGACTTGGAATGAGAACGATGTAAAAATTACATTGGAAAATACAGGTGGGGGATCTGCAGGATTGGCTTTTTCCTTGGCATTAATTGCAAAAACTGCTGATCCTAATTTGATTAACGGTAGGAAGATCGCTGCAACTGGGACTATCTCAGAGAACGGAAAAGTTGGAGAAATTGGTGGAGTTGATCAGAAAATAATTAGTGCTAGTAGGCGAGGAGTACAAATTTTCCTCATGCCAAAAGAAAGTTGCAGTTCACTCTCAAAACATCCAAAGGGAATGAAGATCTACGCAGTTTCAACCCTGAGTCAAGCAGTGCATGCGCTAGCGCTTGCGGACTCAACTGCCGATTCTTCAATTTTCGCATGCCCTAAGAAATAGGTAGGCTACAAAGGTGAGTACATCCAATCCATTTGGCGAGAATCCTTTTAAGTTCCCAAGAAGAAATCCTGGTGAACGGAGAAAGATTGGGCCACTTGGTCTGACACTTATCTCACTCGTTGTAATTTCAATAATTTTGGTAAGTCTAAGTGGTTTTTATGCTGACTTACTCTGGTTTAGATCAGTTAACTTTGTATCTGTTTGGCGGAAAGTTTTATTTACCAAAGCCGAATTATTTATTTTATTTGGAGTCATTACTTCACTCTTTATGACGGCCAATCTCTTTCTGGCCTATCGAACTCGTCCGGTTTATGCCCCAACTTCTGTGGAAGCAGATAATTTAGAGAGATACCGTGGACAGATTGATCCGATAAAGCGCTGGTTAACACTTGCAATTTTTGTATTTATTTTTTATTTCGCTGGAAGCACCGGAATGCGACTCTGGGAAAGTTGGCTCCAATTTAATAAT
>CAWULH010000172.1:0-1696 GCA_963923215.1 uncultured bacterium | reverse complement strand
CTGACGATGTACGGCAGTTGGGGTACTCCCCTTGATGGGCAGAATTTTGGATTAAATGAGAGTGAACTGCAACTTTGACCGAGCGGAAAACCTCAAATTTTCCTTAAAGTTACCGATTTGTTGTAAAAGCGATGTAATACTTTATATATGGCATCAACTGCACCGCTCAATATAAGCACCGAAAAGGCAAATGGTTTACGAAGATACAACATCATTGCAGGCGTATTCCATTCTATCCAAGCGATTGCAATCATCGCACTCTCCAATGGATTTTCATTACCGATACATATTAATTATCTACAAGGCCCACCGGTTCCGAATACCACTTTCCAACAAGTTCAGTTATTTGACTTCCCTATGGGCCTAGGTGTTGCCACCTTCTCGATTATGAGTGCATTGGCACACTTTTATGTAAGTGGTCCAGGATTTAGTAAATATATCGAAGGGCTAAGTCGTAAGCAGAATTATTATCGTTGGATTGAATATGCCTTTTCTTCGACTTTGATGATTATGTTGATCTCGATGTTAAATGCAGTCTGGGATATCGTGGCTTTAATCGCTATTGCTGGCGTAAATATCTCGATGATTCTCTTTGGTTGGTTGCAAGAGAAATATGAGGAGCCGGGCAAAGGTTCGTTATTGCCATTCTGGTTTGGTTGCATCGCAGGTATCGTTCCTTGGATTGCGATGTTCTGGCTCTTGATCTCACCTGGTAGTTCGCAAAATGCCCCAGGTTTCGTTTATGGCATCGTGATTTCGCTCTTTTTATTGTTTAACTGTTTCGCACTTGTCCAATGGTTGCAGTACAAAGAGATCGGCAAATGGAAAGATTATTTGGCCGGCGAGAAGACCTACATCACCCTCTCTTTCGTTGCTAAATCTCTACTAGCTTGGCAGATATTTATCGGCACCTTGATGTCCTAATTCGATGTCCGATCCAGTTATCAAGATCGCAAATAATTTATATCGCGTCCCAACAATGGGCAGCGGTATAAACAGTTTCTTCATCACTGAAGCAGATGGTTCAATTACCTTAATTGATACAGGGTTAAAGACGGCACCAAAGAAGTTGGTTGCAGCTATTAAATACTTAAAGAAAGACCCTTCCGATATCAAGCAAGTCCTATTCACCCATTCACACGATGATCACGCCGGTGGTGCCGCCAAAATAATTGAGATTATTGGTTCGCCAAAGGTTTATGCACATGAAGCTGAAGCGCAATATTTGGAATCCGGGAAGAACCCACCGAGAGATCTCACCCATTTAGCAGGGTTATTCTTTCGCTTCACTCCTGAAGGTAAATTCAATCCAATAAAAGTCACCGACAAGCTAACTGATAAACAAGTATTACCGATTGGTGGTGGATTACAAGTAATCCATACTCCTGGTCACACACCAGGTCATGTTTCCTACTTACATCAACAAAGTGGCACTTTAATAACTGGAGATTCGGTATTTAATTTTGGCTTCAAAATAGCCTGGTCACTTTCGGCCTTCTGCACCAACTTCAATCAAAGCAAAGAGACTGCGCTCAAATTCTTAGACTTGGATTTCGACACTACTGCATTTACTCATGGGCCACATATTCAAAGCGGAGGCAAGCAGAAACTTAAGAAGTTCTTGCTTTGATTATCGGTATTTAAAGTGGAGACTAGGGGAATCGAACCCCTAACCCCCTGCTTGCAAAGCAGGTGC
>CAWULH010000171.1:0-1701 GCA_963923215.1 uncultured bacterium | reverse complement strand
GATCTTTCTGATGGCCAACAAGGAACTAAGGTCGTTGTAGAGATTAAGAATGGTTATGAGCCTGAGGAAGTTCTTGAGAATCTCTATAAATTAACTCCTATGGAGGATGCATTCTCAATAAATGCTGTCGCACTTGTCGATGGAAAACCTCAGACTCTTGGATTAAAAGCGGCACTACAAGTATTTATAGATCACCGCGTCGAGGTTGTTAAACGTAGATCCGAGTTCCGCAAAGCCAAGGCAGAGGCTCGGCTCAAATTGGTTGATGGATTACTAAAGGCAATCATCGATATAGACAAAGTAATAAAGATTATTCGAGGATCAGAGGACGCTGCTGTAGCAAAAGAAGCATTGATAAAAGGCTTTAAATTAAATGATGAACAAGCAACTTATATTCTTGATATGCCACTTCGCCGCTTGACCAAGATGAGCAAATTGGAACTTGAGACCGAACAGAAGGAACTGAAGTCCGCAATCACCAAATTAAAAGCTCTACTTGCAAGCGAGGATGCCATTAAAGCCCAGGTATCTGATGAACTAACTGAAGTAAGCAAAAACTTCGGAACACCAAGAAGAACTAAAGTCGCCTAATTAAGCGTCGATTCTTTCTCGATCAACTTCGGCATTTGAAATGAAATCTTTACGTGGTGCAACTTCGTTGCCCATTAGAAGTTCAAACATTTTCTCCGCTGCATTTGCATCGTTCATCGTTACCCGGCGCAAGGTTCTATGTTCAGGATCCATAGTGGTCTCACGTAGTTGATCTGCGTCCATCTCACCAAGACCTTTGTAACGCTGAATTGGTTCTTTCCAGCGCTTTCCATTTTTCTTAAGATCTGCAGTTACTTTTTTCATCTCTTCATCAGAATATGTGTAATGGACTTCGCCGCGCTTTCCACCTACAACTTCAATTCTATGTAGTGGTGGCATTGCGGCAAAGACTCGACCCGCTTCAATCAATGGCCGCATATATCGACTCAAGAGAGTTAGTAATAAACAGCGGATGTGGGCGCCGTCTACATCGGCATCGGACATTAAAATGATGCGACCATAACGAGCTTCATCTAGTTCAAATGATTTTCCAGAACCCGCACCAATTACCTGAATAATTGATGCACATTCGGCATTCTCTAACATCTGTGAAAGTGAAGCCTTCTGTACATTCAGAATCTTTCCACGAATAGGAAGGATTGCCTGAAACTCTGAATTTCTGGCTGCCTTTGCAGTTCCAAGTGCGGAATCTCCCTCAACTATATATAGCTCAGTGCGATCAGTGTCATCTGATCTGCAGTCGGATAGTTTCGTTGGAAGTGAAGAGTTCTCCAATGCATTCTTTCTTCTCTGTAAATCCTTGTGAGCTCGGGCAGAAATGCGTGTTCTTGAAGCTTGTGCAACCTTCTCCAATATTGATTTTCCGGTTGCCTTTTCAATCCTTTTGGAGCTTGAAAAAAACCTCTTCATCTCATCATTAACTACGGTGGCAACTATCTTTGAGGCTGCGGCGGTGCCAAGAACCTCTTTGGTTTGGCCCTCAAATTGAGGTTCGGACATTCGGACAGTAATAACTGCGGTTAAGCCTTCAAGAACGTCATCCTTAATAACATCTGCTTCATTATTCTTTAGTGTTTTTGTCGCGCGGAGCGCATCGTTAAATGCTTTTGTAATTGCTCTTTCAAATCCTTGGACATGAGTTCCACCTTT
>CAWULH010000170.1:0-1703 GCA_963923215.1 uncultured bacterium | reverse complement strand
TACACAGAGTAGATCGTCGGCAGCGTCAGATGTGTATAAGAGACAGGGTTTTGGAATTAATCGAACGTGCTACTGACGGAATCTTGAAAGAATTAAGTAGATAACTTAGGGCCCCTGTTGGAGCCCGAAGTTATTGTCTTGTCACAACATAGTAATGAAATTATATTGCAACATATGCTGTCACCACGAATTACTTAATTCTAATTTATTTTTCACTATTCCGCAGTTCCTTTAAGTAATCATTTGTGTCTAAATAGTCTCCATTTTTCGAAACGATAAATTCAAAGTCAGCTAATGCTTTCTTTGTATCACCAGACTTTAAATAAGTTACTCCCCGTTCATATCGGGACCTCATGATCAAAGCCTTATCTAATGACCTATTCTTTGTAACTTCAGTAAGAAGGAGAATCGCGGCATCCAAATCCCCGGTTTCGCGGAAAGTCATCGCGCGATACAACTCCCGGGCCGCGCTCTCATTTGTATCAGCATCAGGAGAATTAGTTTCTTTTATTACCTCTTCATATTTTTTCTGAAGATAATCTAATTCCATTTTAGCCAGAGGTGTATAAAAGTCTGGTGAAATTTCTGATAATACTTTCTCTGCCTTCTCATAAGTTTCATCAATTACATAAAGTTCAAATAAGAGATAGCCGAGCAAATGCACTGTGTAAGGGCCGGTATAACTTATCCCTGGAATTATCGGCATCTGAGTTTTAATTCCAGGAGCGTATTTAAGATACATATCATTTTTAATTAATTCTTCACGGCGTTGCCAGACCTCCTCGGCAATTGCTAACCCTGCTCTTCCAGTCTCTGGCTTACTACACATGATTGTTACCAACATAAACTTGGCAAAAATTGACTCATCTGGATAATCATTAACTATTGCTTCAAATTTCTTCTGATTCATATCCTGCATTGCGTCATAAATTGCATTCTCATAATGCTTTGCAAAAAATGAAGGTTTTGGTTTCTCCGCCAATGGTTTCTCATAAAGCGGTGTTTCAGGTTCTGGTGGAGAAACTCTTCTTGATCTTCCCCCTCCTGATGATTCTTGCCACCAGAGTCCAGTACCAGGGAGTCCAGCAGAGACCGTACGCCGACCTGATGAATTTATCGTGTAGTGAGCGCCGCGCCCGCCAAGAGTTAGACCTACGGAGTTCTTATTAAAATTTATTTTTACCCCAGGAATGATTTTTATCGATTTTCTAAATCTCAGAGACATATGTATATCGTAAGGGTTGTCGGTGACCAGAGGTACGGTTTCTGTATGGAAAGTTTCTTAACTCTTTTTGCAATTGCCCTACTTTTGACCATTTGGCGAGATAAACGGAAACGAAATAAAAAGCCAAAGAATATTGATGAGGAGTACCAACAATTGGTTGCAACTCATATGCAGACTATCGAGAGCGGAAATGCAATTAAAAATTATCTCTTGGAAGTCTTAGATGATTGCGCAAATGATCGTGAGAAATTTAGTGAAAGTGCAATTACAAAGGCGGCGAAGTTATACGAAGATATTGGCCCAGGTGGTTATTACTGGATTACTGAAATTGCAGCACAATTTGTTCTTCTTGGGACGGCAAAGATGAATGAGATTCCAACTTCAGTAGATCTGGCACTTAAAGCACCTGTTACTCCTGAGCAATTGGTCAACGAAGTGGTGCGCGTCAAATAATTACCTATTGAGTCTGCCTTGAGCG
>CAWULH010000169.1:0-1732 GCA_963923215.1 uncultured bacterium | reverse complement strand
TAACTATATTGAAGCACTCTAAGTTTTCGGGCCGTTCGCACTCCACCATTTAAGTAATTCGGTTTTCGCAGCATCAACTCCGATCGGACCCTTCTCTAAACGCAATTCAAGTAAATAGTCATATGCCTGGCCCACTAGCGGTGAAGGTTTAATTCCAAGAATTTCCATAATTTCTTTGCCATCTATTTCCGGACGGATTGCATCCAACTCTTCCTGTGCTTGCAGTTGAGCAATTCGCTCTTCAAGCGAATCGTAAGTGGCAGAAAGTGTCGCTGCCTTCTTCGCATTTCTAGTAGTGCAATCGGCTCTCGTTAATACATGTAAATGGGTCAGTAATTCACCAGCATCTCGTACATATCTGCGAACAGCAGAGTCGGTCCACTCACCATTTCCATATCCATGGAAACGTAAGTGTAGGAATACCAATTTAGATACATCGTTAATTATTTCGTTACTAAATCTTAGATTTTTTAAACGCTCTTTTGCCATCTTTGATCCGACTACTTCGTGGTGATGGAAGGAGACGCCACCACCAGGAATTAACTCTCTGGTCTTTGGTTTACCAATATCGTGAAGTAATGCCGCAAGACGGATAATTAAATTTGGTCCACCTAAACGATCTTCAAGTGCAATTGCCTGCTCTAAAACTTTTAAAGTATGTTCATAAACATCTTTGTGATGGTGGTGTTCATCTACTTCAAGTTTTAATTTAGGTAATTCCGGTAGAACATATTCGGCAAGACCAGTCTCAACTAATAAAGAAAGACCAAGGCGCGGCGCGGCTCCCATAATTAACTTAATTAATTCATCATGAATTCGTTCGGCAGAAATTATCTCCATCCGAGATGCCAACTTTGCGATGGCAGCTGGGATAGCAGGATCAACTTCAAAATGGAGTTGGGAGATAAACCGTGCGGCACGCATCATTCGGAGTGGATCTTCAGTAAATAGCTCTTCGGCGTTTATCGGTGTGCGCAATACTTTTTTAGCAAGGTCAGTTACACCATCAAATAAATCAATAAAGGTCGGTGTCGGAGTTGTTAACTCCAGGGCCATTGCGTTTACCGTGAAATCACGTCGAGATAAATCAATCTCAATTTCTGAACCAAATTCAACAATTGGTTTACGGCTTGTTGGATCATATTTTTCTCGTCGATAAGTTGTAATCTCAACTGTTATTCCATTTTTCTCTGCTGCAATTGTTCCGAAATCTCTGCCGACTTCCCAGAGTCTTTCGCTCCAAGATTTAAGAATATTTTTAGTTTCATCTGGCTTTGCATTTGTTGTGAAATCTAAATCTGTACTTAGACGACCAAGAATTGCATCACGGACGCTGCCGCCAACTAGGGCTAATTTGAATCCACCATCGCTAAAGAGTTTGCCCAATTCATAGGCCTCTTTGGGAAGCGCAGCAATCGCAAGGGAAGTTGCAAGCGCATTTGGATCCTTCATAGAAAGCAAGGTTAGACGAGTACCCTTCATCCATGACCACGGCACCTGGTGCTGGTGGCGAGGCAAAGCGGAAGAAACGTCGGAAGCGACGTCCAAAAAGCCCCACCGCATCTAATCAGAGTAATGACTCTGCAAATAAGAGTTCAAGAGTTGTAAATAGAAAGAAGCATGCTCGTCCGTATTTGAAACGCGTGGATGAGGTTAGCGCCGGTGGTTTAGTTATCGATTCAACCGGAACCAAAGGATTATTAATTGGTCGGCGCGATTTAAAAGATGAAAC
>CAWULH010000168.1:0-1733 GCA_963923215.1 uncultured bacterium | reverse complement strand
CCGGCGCCGCCAAGAAGATGACCCGTCATAGATTTAGTTGCAGAAACTGCAACGTGTGAAATATCCGCACCTAGTGCACTTGTAAGGGCATTTGCTTCTGCAACATCGCCTGCTGGAGTCGAAGTCGCGTGGGCATTTAAATGAACTACTTCAGAAAGTTTTACGCCGGAATCTTCCAATGCAAATTTAACTGCCCGAGTTACACCAGAGCCCTCTGGATCCGGTGCTGCAATGTGATAACCATCTGAAGTTAAACCTTGTCCCATAACCTCTGCATATATTTTTGCACCGCGCGCTTTTGCGTGTTCCAACTCTTCAAGAACTAGTACGCCACCACCTTCTCCAAGTACAAAACCATCGCGATCTTTATCGTAAGGACGAGATGCTTTTGTTGGCGCATCATTGCGAGTAGATAATGCCTTCATTGATGCAAAACCTGCCATTGGAAGAGGATGAACTGCTGCCTCAACGCCACCGCTCACAACAATATCGGCGCGATTATTTCTAATCATTTCAAGTGCATATCCAACCGCTTCCGCACCTGATGCACATGCAGATACTGGAGTATGAACACCCGCTTTTGCTTGTAAATCTAAACCAACATTTGCTGCCGGACCGTTTGGCATAAGCATTGGCACAGTATGTGGTGAGACTGATCGGGCACCTTTATTTCTTAAAATGTCATATTGCTCAAGCATTGTTGTTACGCCTCCGATACCAGAAGCAATTACAACGCCGAGACGGTCCTTCTTAACTTCAGGAGAGCCGGCATCTTTCCAAGCTTCCCGCGATGCGATTAATGCAAATTGTTCACTTCGATCAAGGCGGCGCATCTCAACGCGCTCCATAACCTCAGATGGTTCTACCGCGACAGTTGCTGCAAATTGAACATTGGACTCTCTGGCCCAATCAAAATCAAGTGTCTTGACGCCGCTCTTTCCTGCAAGGAGAGCTTCCCAGGTAGAAGGAACATCTCCACCTAGTGGAGTGGTTGCACCAAGACCTGTGACAACAACGCGGCGTCGTGACATTTAAAAAATTAAATTATGAGTGAGCAACGATGTAATTAACAGCATCGCCAACTGTTGCCATCTTTGTTACTTCCTCATCAGGAATCTTTACGCCAAACTTTTCTTCAGCGGCAACGACAACTTCAACCATGCTAAGTGAATCAACATCTAGATCATCAGTGAATTTCTTATCCATTGCGATCTTGCCTGCATCAATACCAGCAACTTCAACAACGATTTCTTTGATTCCTGCTAGTACTGCATCTTGAGATAGTGCCATCTTTTTATTTCTCCTTAGGTGGTAATTCCACAACTTGGCCTGCATATACAAGCCCAGCGCCAAATCCTATGAGAAGGGCTGGCTTACTGTGGAGTATTGGGTTTTCTGAGAGTAATGCGTCCATTGCAAGCGGGATAGAAGCCGCTGAAGTGTTGCCAGTGGTCCTGATATCACGCGCGATGAGAACTGATTCAGGAAGTTTCATTGATTTAGCAAGTGAATCAATAATTCTTTCATTTGCTTGATGTGGAATAAATGCAGCAAGTTGATCTGGATTTAATCCTGCGGCAGCAATCGCTTTTAATCCAATCGGTGCCATTTCAAAAACAGCCCAACGAAATACGGTCTGACCCTGTTGTGAAATATTTGGCCAAGCAGTTTCAGAAACTCTTGTTCCTTCTTTGAAAGCTAAATAGGAAGGTTCAAACATAATCGCATCACGC
>CAWULH010000167.1:0-1743 GCA_963923215.1 uncultured bacterium | reverse complement strand
CCATGACTTCATCATCTTGATAAGCGTTCTCATCCATGGCTATTACTTTTTTAAAACCAACACCAAGGGAGAGGACTTGGAAACCACCAGAATCTGTAAAAGTTGGACCATCCCAATTCATAAACTTTCCAAAACCACCAGCCTCATCAACGATATCTGGTCCAGGCTGTAAATAGAGGTGATATGCATTCGCTAGAACTGCCTGCGCGCCAAGCTCCTTCATTGACTCTGGTAGAACTCCCTTTACCGTTGCTTTGGTTCCAACCGGTATGAAGGCAGGTGTTCTGATTTGCCCATGTGGCGTTTCGATTACGCCAGTGCGGCCAAGCCCATTTTCAAGTTCAGTGCCAACTCTGAAATGGAATTTAGCGCGGCTAATTGTTTAAGCTAACTTTCCAGAGGCTTGAATTAAATTAGTACCGTTATTTTGGAGTGTCACATCAAAGTTTGATCCGGAAGCGCCAGGACAACTCAGGGCCCAATTGACTTCCAAAGTTGCCCCAACTGCTAGGGCTTCCTGTGGCGCTCCGTTTACATTGTTATCGCCATCAAAAATATCTGCGCAACTTCCCGCATTAGTTGTTCCAGAGACGATTAAGGTGGAGAGATCAAGTGGGGCTTTACTCTTATTTGAAATTGAAATTTTAAAACTTTCATAAATTTGACCCTTAATTTGTCCCGAAGCAAAGTGACCAGGGGTAAAAGATGAAGGTGCAGAGAGAGTAAAACTAGTCCCATCTGGAAGTACTAAAGGAGAGTCGAATCCACCTTTAACCTTAGGCGCTTCTGATTGCTGAGGGACGAATGTCGAATTAGAACTACTTCCGGATGAGCCAGAAGCGCACCCGTTGAGTAGAAGCCCGAGGGAACTAATGCCAGTTAATAGTAATAATCTCTTTTGCATGGCTTAATTATATGCAAGTGAAATGGATATGCTTGCCAAATGGCAGAAACCGAAGTGATAGTCGGGCGTAGCCCAGGGCAAATAGCTTGGCGGCGCTTTCGCAGAAATAAAATAGGCGTAGTTTCCGCGGTTCTAAGCCTTATTTTTGTTGCATCTTCAATTTTTGCACCTTTGATTACCAGAATTTTTGGAGTTGATCCAAACACAATGCATTTGGATATTTTGGATACAACTGGCGTACCAAAATTGCCACATTATGGAATGGGTCTATCGCATCCACTTGGACTCATTCCAGGTACGGGTAGGGATTTATTTGCACAACTTCTTTATGGTTCAAGAATTTCTTTTCTAGTGACTTTTGTTGCGACTTTTTTCTCACTTTTAATAGGTCTGGCAATTGGAGTTACCGCTGGTTATTTCAAGGGTAAAGTAGATAATTCGCTTGGAAGAATTACAGATTTCATGCTCTCCTTCCCATCATTTTTTATGATTGTTGCTTTAACCGCACCTGTTGTTGACCGAATTGAAAGGTCAGGAATTGCTCACGGCAATAATGCCCGCATCCTCTTTCTAATTATCTTTTTATCAATTTTCGGATGGCCTTATTTTTCTAGATTAATTAGAGCGCAAACTCTTTCACTTCGCGAGCGAGACTTTATTACAGCAGCAGTTGCGCAAGGTGCTTCACATCGAAGAGTGATCTTCAAAGAACTGGCACCTAACCTTTGGGCGCCATTAATAGTCTTTATAACACTTTCGTTACCTGCATACCTAACTTCAGAATCTGTTTACTCATTTTTAGGAATCGGGGTACAGCCTCCAGCATCAACATGGGGTGT
>CAWULH010000166.1:0-1760 GCA_963923215.1 uncultured bacterium | reverse complement strand
AAGATCCTTAATTTCAGCTAATGAAGGTGGACGCCAACCCATAAGGGGATACTAATCCTTTTTAGATTTAGTTGAAATTTCAACTAAATTGGGGTACCTTTCCAACCATGAGCACGAAAACCCCAGCACTTTATATTGGTCATGGAGCACCTTTATTACTAGATGATCCAATCTGGAGTGGAGAGCTGGCGGCATGGGCAAATACTTTGGAGAAACCAAAAGGCATCCTTGTTGTAAGTGCCCATTGGGAATCAGCACCTTTAACAATTGGTTCAACTGAAACTGGTACCCCACTTATTTATGACTTTGGCGGATTTCACCCTAAGTACTACCAGATGACATATAACTCACCAGGTGCTCCAGAACTGGCGGCCCGAGTAAAGGGTTTAGTTGGCGAATATGTGCATCAAGATCCAAATCGCGGCCTAGATCATGGAGCTTGGGTTCCGCTAAAAATAATGTTTCCAAACGCGGATGTTCCGGTACTTCAGATGTCGATACCTACATTTGACCCACAGAAATTATTTGAAATCGGAAGGAAGTTGGCACCGCTACGCGATGAAGGATATTTAATTATTGGGAGTGGATTCTTAACTCACGGACTTCCATTTCTAAGAGAGTGGACAATAGAAGCAACCCCACCAGGTTGGTCAGTTGAGTTTGATTTGTGGGCGAAAGAAGTTTTAGAACGTGGCGCTGTTGATGAATTGATGAATTACAAGGCGCTCGCACCAGGACTTCCTTATGCCCATCCAACAGTTGAACATTTTGCGCCAATTTTTATTTCACTAGGTGCCTCTGGTGATCCAGAGAAAGCTCCAGAAATGAAAATTGATGGATATTGGATGGGTTTAGCGAAGCGCTCCTTTGAAGTCGCCTAAGAAATCTTCTTTAAATTCTTTGAAAGTACCTTTTTCTATCGACTCACGTATCTGATCAACCAATCGGATGATAAATCTTTCATTATGAATTGTCGCCAAGGTTGATGCCACCATCTCTTTAGAGCGGAAAAGGTGGTTTAAATAGGCTACGGTGTAATTCTTACATGTATAACAATCACACTTTTCATCAATTGGATTGAAATCTCGATTGAATCTTGCATTAGTTAGATTTACGCGGCCCTTGTAAGTAAACACTGCACTTGTTCGGGCTTGACGAGATGGGGCAACGCAGTCGAAAGTATCTGCACCAGCTTCTACTCCTACAAATAGATCTTCAGGTTCACCTATTCCCAAGAGATGGCGTGGTTTATCTTTTGGTAATTCCGATGTCATCCAACCGACGATAGTTCCAAGGTTTGCTTTATCTAATGCACCCCCAAGACCAAAGCCATCAAATGTGACTCCATCTTCATTAAGGGAGGCTAAATCATTTGCTGCTTTACGGCGGAGATCTTCATATTGGGCACCTTGTAAGACCCCAAAAAGTGCTTGATATGGTTTATTACTTCGTGCTTTAGTCAGTATTCCATGTTCAACTAAACAACGCTTGGCCCAAAGTCGAGTCCGCTCCAATGATTTTTCTTGATACTTACGTGTGTTTAAAAGAGTAGTTAATTCATCAAAAGCAAACATAATGTCGGCGCCCAATTGATGCTGAACCTGCATTGAAAACTCTGGCGTAAATCGATGCATCGATCCATCTAAATGTGACTTGAAGGTGACACCATCATCATCAACATGAGCGAGGCGCTCTTTATCCGTTGCCATGACTTCATCATCTTGATAAGCGTTCTCATCCATGGCTATTACTTTTTTAAA
>CAWULH010000165.1:0-1763 GCA_963923215.1 uncultured bacterium | reverse complement strand
TGCGAACCATCGCAGAATGGCTTCTCTTTTGAATGGCCACAGCGGCATAAAGAGAAATTCTCCTTAGTCTCAATTACATTTCCATCAGAATCGACAAAATCTACTTTGCCCGTGACCCGAAGTGATCCATTAGGTTTAGCAAATATTTTTACTCGGTCTTCTTGAGCCATTTATTTCCCGTACTTTCTACCAGCTTTAATTTGGTAAATTAAAGATTACTATGGAAAGGTGCATTTCATCTAGACTTTATATATGTGTGGTCGATACGCCTTGGCTCAAGGCCTTGATGTTATTGATGCTCAATTTGGGACAGATTCATCCGGGATTTCACCTATGCCATTTAATTGGAATATCGCTCCGACCCAAGGAGTATTTTTTGTTAAAGAAAACCAAGATAAGAAAAAATTAGTCAGTACTGGAACTTGGGGATTGATTCCGAGTTGGGCGACAGATCCAGGGTTTGCTTCAAATACAATAAATGCTCGCGTTGAAACAATTGCCGAGAAACCAAGTTTTAGAAGTGCCTTTAGATCTAGGCGCTGTTTAATCCCTGCCTCTGGCTATTATGAATGGGCAACTGAGTTTGGCGATTTTAAATCAAAGCAGCCTTTCTATATTTCAAATAAAGATGAAACTTTACTTCCGATGGCTGGAATTTATGAAGAGTGGGTAAATCCAACTAGTGGTGAAATCGTTACCTCTACTGCGGTTATAACTCGTGAAGCCGAAGGATTCATCGCAAAGATTCACCATCGGATGCCAATTTTTTTGCCGAAAGATGATTGGGAGAGTTGGTTAGATCCACACTCATTAAATGAGAAAGAAGTACCGGAGTATTTAAATCTTTTGGCGAAAGATGATCCATGTAAAGGTTTAAGAGCCTGGCCAGTATCAACTGCAGTTAATTCTGGGCGCGCGACAGGGGAACAGTTGGCTCAGGAGATAAAACTGAGCGAGCCAGAGACCCTTTTTTAGGGCTCTTGCCAACTGTCGGGGGTTGGTCATAGTATCGAACAAATGTTCGAATCACTAAAAGCACCCGTTCTTAAAGAGGGGCAGACGCCGATCGAGTTCGTTTATCGGGGTAAGCGCCTACGTATTTACAGCGTACTTGGTCGTTGGCGTGAGTCAGGTGGCTGGTGGAAAAAGAGTGATGGTGAAAATAATTTACTAACTGATAACTCTAAAGAGGTCTGGCGAGTTGAAGCTGCCCCCATCGGTGTAATAAATACTTTTGAGATCGAACGCGATGAGACAACAGGTTTATGGTCAATCCGAGTTATCTAACCAATGTTTATCCATCTATCTTGTGTAAGTGCATACTCTCTTAAATATGGCACAACCCAGCCGCGGGATTTAGTAGCGCGTGCTGCGGAGTTCGAATTACCAGCTCTTGCTTTAACCGATCGCGATTCTCTTGCAGGCGTAATTAAATTCGTTCAGGCTGCTAAAGAATATGGAATTGCTCCAATAGTTGGGATTAATTTAACTTTAGATAAAAATCGAGTGATACTACTTGCCCAGTCTGATGGTGGTTGGCGCTCGCTCTGTAGATTGATAAGTGCACTTCGAATTGATAGAGATACCCCAGTATTAAATATCGATAAGTTAAAAGAACTAACTGAGTACACAAAAAATTTAATTCTTTTAAATGGTCCAGAGTCCGCAATTGCAGAGGCGGTTACTAGATCCCGTTACGATATTGCTTTAACCGAATACAATAAGTATCGCGGATATTTTGCTGATTCTTATATTGAGTGTGT
>CAWULH010000164.1:0-1775 GCA_963923215.1 uncultured bacterium | reverse complement strand
ATTTTTACTAATTTCCCAATATTTTTCCTCCAATGGCGCAGAAGCGTCAGAGGGCGGTCTGTGCCTGGAGAAGTAACTTCTAATGTGAAAGGGAAATCTCCGAGAGATTTAACATTTTCAATCTCGTCAGATACCGCCCGTGAAACAGCCGTGACCTGATCTAAATTTAAATGGGAATCGCTATCAACGATAACTGTTATTAATTTTCGCTTTCCAGCAGCGATAATTTTGACTTCTTCTAAATAGTTGCCGCTCGCCTCAATAATCGGGCGTATTGCTGATGCAACATCATCTTGTACTGACATTATTAAATTCTCTTACTTTCTTATTAAGTTTTCGTTATTCAGTTCTAATTACTTAACCAATCATACCCGACCTTTGCAATCAGAATTACACTAACAATCAAGAAGAACTTTCTGACTAATTTACTTCCCCCTTTAATTGCAAGGTGGGATCCGACTATTGCCCCCGCCACATTGGCCACTGCTAGGGCTAATCCAATTTTCCACCAAATATGGCCAGTAAATTGAAAAGAGATTATGGCGCCTAAATTAGTTGCAATATTTACAATTTTGGCAGTTGCCGATGCCTTTAAAAAGGGATAGCCAATTAATCCGACTAAAAGAAAAACGAGAAATGTCCCGGTCCCAGGACCAAATATGCCATCGTAAAATCCAATAACTAATCCACAAATAGCAACTACCCATCGAGTTCTGCTCTTAGAGAATCGAAGGTTCTCTTCCATCCCCAGATGTGGCCTAAAAAATGTATATAACGCAACCAGAATTAGCAGAATTAGAATCAGTGGGCGAAAGACATTTTTTGGCACTTCAGCTGCCAACCTTGCACCAGATATTGAACCTACAAACGCAGGGATCATCATGAAGGAAGTAACTTTTAAATCAGGCTTCACGTTTTTAAAATATTTGATTGCCGCACTGGATGTTCCCAAAATCGATGGGACTTTATTAGTTCCAAGTATTAATGGGATTGGTTTTTCATGTAATCCGATTAATAGTGCAGGTAATTGAATTAGTCCGCCACCGCCAGCTACCGCATCAACAAATCCAGCAAAGCCGGCGGCAAAGAGTAAAAAGATTAAATTTAAAAGGGACATTAAGCGTTAGAGATTAATTTCTCTAATTCAGAAATAGCGTCACTTGCTGAAATATCTTTCTTCTCTCCACTCTTGCGAATCTTTAACTCAACCTTACCTTCTGCTAGGCCCTTACCAACGACAAGAATAAAAGGGATTCCAATTAACTCTGCATCTTTAAACTTAACACCAGCGCTTGAATCTTTTCTATCATCAAACATGACTCTTATATTCTTCTTCTCAAGTTCGGCAGCTATTGATTCAGCAGTCTTAAAGACATTTTCTTCTTTTCCAGTTGCGACAATGTGTATATCCGCTGGTGCAATCTCGCGAGGCCAACAGAGTCCAAGTTCATCATGAGTCTGCTCTGCTATTGCAGCAACAGCACGCGAAACACCAATTCCATAAGAACCCATCGTTACTACTTGTGACTTTCCATTCTGATCAAGGACTGTTAAATCGAGTGCCTTTGCGTATTTACGACCTAATTGAAAGATATGACCAATTTCAATTGCACGATCAATAATTACTGGTGTACTGCAATTAGGACAGGTATCCCCTGCTCTTACCTCGGCAGCTTCAACATATTTCTCAACTTCAAAATCGCGGCCATTTGTTACATAACGTACATGCTTATCTTTCTCATTTGCTCCGGTAATCCAATGTGAACCAGGAACTA
>CAWULH010000163.1:0-1780 GCA_963923215.1 uncultured bacterium | reverse complement strand
CCGAAATATGAGTCGAGGCCAGAAGAATGTAGCAATTTTTGAAATAGGAACAATCTTCAGGAACATTGATCCTGTTAAGCCTGTTCCTGCAATAAGTACCGCTAAGCGACCAACTCCTTCTGAAATTGAAGAGATCTATTCAAGTGTTCCAAAACAACCGCAACTTATGTGTGGATTGGTCGCAGGGAAATTACTATCGGATGGTTGGCAGGGCAGTGGCGACACATTTGAGTGGAACGATGCCATTGGAATAACCGCCGCTCTTTTAGATGCTTTAGGTCAGAATTATGAAATTACAGCCTCCGATTTTGCGCCTTGGCATCCTGGCCGGTGCGCCGAATTTAGAATAAATGGGAGAGCGGTAGCACATGCCGGGGAGATTCATCCTCGGGTAATTTCTGACTTGAATTTACCTGAGAGAAGTTGTGCATTTGGAATATTGATAAGTGAATTACCTGAAACAGAAGTATTCAAAGTTACTTCAATTAATTCGATGACTCCGGTAATTCAAGATTTAGCTCTTGTTGTTAATCGGGAAATCAGATCCGCAGATCTTATTGCGGTAATAAAGGAAGCTGCCGGGCCACTATTAGAGGAGATCAGCCTCTTTGACCGTTATGACAAATTGGGTGATGAAAAAGTATCTCTGGCATTTACCCTTACCTTTAGAGCTCCAGATAGGACGTTAACTACTGAGGAAGTTGCAGTCTGTCGCGATGCGGCGGTTGGTGCTGCTGCGGCTAAATTTGGAGCGCAACTGCGGTCGTAGTATGAATATTTATTCATAAAATTGAATAAATATTCAAAATTCTGTAGGCTCTGCATATGAGAACAGCTGTAGTGGGTGGAAGTGGATATGCGGGCGGCGAGCTTTTACGGCTCCTCGCGCATCATCCATATTTCAAGGTTGAAGTAATCGCTGCTGGTTCAAGTGCTGGAGAGTTGATCACTGCAGTACATCCGCAACTTCAGAACTATTCGGGAATTAGGTTCAGTTCTATAAATCTGGAGGAACTTAACATTTGTGAATTAATCTTCTTTGCACTACCTCATGGTGAGTCTGCAAAGATCATTAAAAACCTCAAAAAAGAAATAAAAGTAGTTGATCTTGGAGCCGATTTTAGGTTAAAGGATGAGACTCATTGGAAGCGTTACTACAACGAAAATTACGCTGGTTTTCTTCCATATGGCTTGCCTGAATTGGTCGATAAAAATATATATTCAAATAATCAAATCGCAAATCCAGGTTGCTATGCAACTGCAATCACTTTGGGTGCAGCACCCTTAATTGACATCTCTGAAGTTGATCTTTCTGACATAGTCGTTGTAGCTGCATCGGGGACTACAGGCGCCGGAAGGAGCGCAAAAGTTAATTTGCTCGGTTCTGAAGTTATGAATAATTTGACTTCTTATAAATTTGGTGGAATTCACCAACATACTCCGGAAATTGAGGAACAGCTCGCTTTGATGGCCGGTAAGCCCATAAATATATCTTTCACGCCAATTCTCGCCCCAATGCCTAGAGGTATTTTGGCAACGATCACCTGTAAATATTTGGGTAACTTGAGTGTCGAGAGTTTGAGAAATTCTTATCTCACCAAATATTCGAAGAGCAAATTCGTTCATTTACTAGAAGAAAACGAGTTACCGAACACGGCGGCAGTTAATGGAAGCAATCATGTGCATATACAAGCTGCACTCGATGTTCATGCCAAAAGGGTGGTTGTATCCGTAGCTATCGATAATCTAGGTAAAGGGGCTGCCGGACAGGCGATACAGA
>CAWULH010000162.1:0-1786 GCA_963923215.1 uncultured bacterium | reverse complement strand
TAATTTTTTGGGCGTCAGAAATCTACGAATAAATGGATAAGAAAGTCCATAACAAGAAATTGCACCGAATAGAGCAATTACAGAAAGAATTGGATTAGATCCGAAGCCATTCCAAACTCCAAGCACAATGGCAACTCCAATAGCTCCAGTAATTAAACCAAAAATTTGATAATTTTTTAATTTCTCATCTTTTGATAAGAGAATAATAAATATCAAAGTTGCAAAAGGAGTGCAAGCATTAATAATTCCTGCAAGCACAGAAGTTACGTGTACTTCTGCAAGAGCAAATAAATAACCTGGCAAA
Organism: uncultured bacterium; assembly: GCA_963923215.1. Taxonomy (GTDB): domain Bacteria; phylum Actinomycetota; class Actinomycetes; order Nanopelagicales; family Nanopelagicaceae; genus AAA044-D11. The sequence continues at coordinate 1,482 of CAWULH010000162.1, read as the reverse complement.
ACATTTAACAACATTGACACAATCCAGAGTTGAAACCAAGTTACCTTCCCTTTTGGCAGCGGAATACCACGATATTTTGCAACTATTAATAAAGTGATTGAACCTAAAGCGACTCGACCAAAAACCACACCAGTTGGCGTTAAAAACTCCAAGCCCAATTTAATAAATATGAAAGAACATCCCCAGACGATTCCAAGTAATATGAAATCGAAGAGCCAAGATTTTTTTCTCACAGCTCTCTCCCCTAAAGTTGTCATATGACAAATGCCGAAATTGGACCTGGAGAATTCTATCCAGTAGTTGGTGTGGGACCGCATCCAAAACCTTGGCCGACTGAAAAACATTTTGACCTTGAGTTATTAGAAAATGGTGACCGGCGTAATGTTTTAGATAAATATCGTTATTGGTCAGTTGAAGCAATAGTCGCGGATTTAGATATCAAACGTCACAAATTGCAGATTGCAATTGAAAATTGGCAACACGATTTAAATATTGGATCTGTTGTTCGGACTGCAAATGCTTTTAATGTTGAATATGTCCATATTGTCGGTAAACGAGACTGGAATCGGCGCGGGGCGATGGTTACAGATAAATATTTACGTGTGATTCACCATCCAACAGTTCAAGACTTTAAAAAATGGTGTGAAGAAAATTCAACTCCAATAATTGGTATTGATAATCTTCCTATTTCTAAAGAAATAGAGAGCGCGAAATTGCCAGAGAAGTGTGTTCTATTTTTCGGCCAAGAGGGTGCTGGGATGTCAGATGAGGCCACTGAAATTTGTGAAAGAGTTCTGGCAATTAAACAGTATGGATCTACAAGGTCGATGAATGCATCGGCTGCTGCCGCAATTGCAATGTACGCCTGGGCAATGCAGCACCTAAATTAAATTTAGTTCTCTTCTTCAACAATCTCTGCGACCGCAGCTACTCGACGTTCAATCTCTTCCGCTTCGTCATCTCGGCCAAGTTTATGAAGGACAGATGCCATCTTCCGCTCAATCTCAATAATAAATTCAAAATCTTTATTTTCGCTCTCAGTTACAATTTCAAGGACACGATCTAAAGTATTCAGACCTTCCTCTTCCTGCCCAGAAACTATCTGTGCCTTACCCACTTCATAGAGCGAATATGTCTCTCTCACATTGTCATGAGCAGTTATGAAAACATCTAATGATTTTTGTGCTGCAACAAGTGCCTCATGTCCGTTACCTAACTCAGTCAGGCAATGTGCAATCTTCTGGTCGCAGCGCGCAACATTTATCACTTCTTTTAATTTTTTAAAGTAGCCCCGGGCCTCTTCAAATGCTTCAAGTGCCGCTTTGAAATCTCCAAGTTCACGATAAGCGCACCCGATTAAATGTAAATCATTCGCAGCACCAGATTCATTACCATCAACTAAGTGCTCATGGACACAATCCTCCATGCACTCAATAGTCTTCTTGTACTCCTTCGAACTAAACCACCATTCACCTAATGTGC
>CAWULH010000161.1:0-1801 GCA_963923215.1 uncultured bacterium | reverse complement strand
ATGCGCCACTTTTCCAAAGTTGGATCAACATTTGCACGTCGTGCACGTATTACGAGTCCGAGCGCAATGAAAGAACCAAGGATGAAGTGGAAAACATTGGCTCCTGCAAGTAGTACCCAACTTGATGCGTAAGCGCCTTGGAATGAATGAGTCTCCCCATCAATAAAGTGCATAGAGCTCATTTGATTTAACTGATAGATAAGTCCCACAACAAGAGAGACAAAAGTAACTATTGAGAAATTACCTACTGTCTTTAGATTACGTTGTCCCATTTTGTGAGAAATAAAAGCAATTATTAAAGGGAGAGTACCAATCCATGCAGATGCCACTGAGAACATCTTCTTGTGTTCAGGTGGAAGCCAGGCACCACTGTTATTCAAGTTTTTTAGATAGAAGAATGTAAATAACATTCCAAATAAGAATGCACCATCAGCCACTATCAGTAGTCGAACACCAAGGCGTTCACGACGCCCAACAATTTCAGGAGCATCATGGTGTACGTGGAATTGTGTATCTGCTGACATTATTTCGAACTCCTTCCATAACCATATGGATCACTTGTGACTACAGGTGGAGTATCAAAATTAACTAGTGGAACTGGATAAGGCACAGTCCATTCCAGAGTCTTTGCACCCCATGGATTCATCGGAGCCTTTTCACCGTGGCGCCAAGAGTGAACTACCGCCCAGAGCAAGATAATAAATCCAGTTCCAATTATGTAAGCAGCAATAGTGCTGATTTTGTTTGAAGTTCCATAATCTGCTGCAAAATCTGCAACTCGACGTGGTTGACCTTCAGCACCCGCAATAAACATTCCTAAATAGAGAATCTGAAATCCACCCTGTATGAATAGGAAAGAAATTAGAGAACCTTTCTCATTCATCATTCGACCACTCATCTTAGGGAACCAGTAAACAAGTCCTGCAACTGCACCAGTTAGTGCAGCACCCATCAATGTGTAATGGAAGTGAGCGGTTACGAACATTGATCCATGTAGATAATTATCCGCAGGAACGTCTGATAAATAAATTCCAGTTACTCCACCAATCAACATATTCCAAAGGAATGCATAGACACCGAGCATTGGAACTTTTAACCAAGGTCTTCCACCCCAGAGAGTGCCAAGCATTACAAGGAAGATTAATCCCGTAGGAATTGAGATCATTTCAGTTGTAATCATGAATGGTCCATTTAGCATCGGCATCCATCCTGAAACATACATATGGTGAGCCCAGACCAAAACAGAAAGGCCTGCAATTCCTGCAAAGGCAACAACTGCTGTTGTATATGAAAATAGTGGTCGCCTTGCGAAGACCGGAACTATTTCCATCAAGATTGCAACGCCAGGTAATAAAATTACGTAAACCTCAGGATGTCCCATAATCCAGAATAAGTGTGCATATAACCATCCACTTCCACCCTGATGAGCATCAAAGAAAGTTGTACCAAAGCAACGATCCATTGCGGTCATAATTTGTGAAAGCATAAAAGTTGGGAATGCTGGTATCGCGAGTGCCACTGAAATTGTTGCACCTATAACGAAAATTGGGACGCGGTTAAAACTCATCCCTTTTGCTCGCATTGTCACAACTGTTGATGTGATATTTGCGCCAGCAACAGCAGTAGAAACTGCAAAGATAATAATTGTTGCAATGTATGAATTCATACCTAGGCCAGCCTGAACGCTCAAAGGAGCATAAGCAGTCCAGCCAATTGGAGTGCCTCCTAAGAACCAAGCGCTACATAGAACAGGGATTGCAGTAAATAAAACCCACCAAGAGAGCGCATTTAAACGAGGGAA
>CAWULH010000160.1:0-1821 GCA_963923215.1 uncultured bacterium | reverse complement strand
CCTGGCTGACAATTCCTGCATCAATTGTTATGACTTATCTAGGTTTGCATCATCATGGTAACCGTGCAATTCCTTTTGATAAATACACATTATTAGTAGTGATGTTGATTGGCGTCTTTGATGCCCTCGCTGGATTTATTGGCGCACTTATCTATATTGATTTCGTATTTGCAAATGGCCACTTAAATGATTTAAACACTCTCTTATTTACGGCAGGATTTACACTCTTATTCTTCATGCCAGCCCTATTGGCAAGCAAGATCAGGCCACTGCATCGCACGATAAAAGGCGTTCACCTCTTCTGGGAGAGGTTGGTTGATTACGCTCTAATAAGTCTTTTAACTGGATGGGCCGCATCGAAAGCAGTTCAGGCGCTTCCTTCTCTGTATGGTTATGACTTACCAATTACTAAATTTGCAAACAAAATCGGAATTTATATTGGTTTAGCGATAGCAGTACGCCTCTTACTTGAGGAAATTGCCTGGTACGGCTTCCCATACAGACTTGCCAAATTACATATCGAATTAAAGTCCCCGGGTTACATCCAAGAAATCCGCGGAATTTTAATAAGAGTAGGTCTATTCATCTTCTTCTTGTATCCATATGTGGGTTGGAATAAATACCTTTACGTTGGTATCGGTTTATTCGCATTTCCCCAATTGCTCTCTCTTATCGCATGGGAACCTCCAAAATCTAAAATACTGGGGCTCTTACCAAAAGGTGCGTTGCGAATTGTCTTGGTCGGAATTGGTGCGCTCCTAATTCAAAGGTTTGCCTTCCCAAAGCATTTCACACCGCGCCAATCCATAATAAATTCAATAATGTTCTTGCCAATTCCGGCTACGGTTCTCTCCCTCCTAGATTTCTTTGCAGCCAAATCACCATTTAATAAGAAATCTTCAGGTTGGCGTCATCTTTATCGCGTCCTCGGTGTCTTAGTTTTAATTCTTTTAATCATGCAAGTCTTAGGTTTAAACCCAATAGATGAAATACATAAAGCCTGGCAACATCCGCACGAGACTTGGCATTCACTCACATATAAGTGGTGGAAGAAAAATCCATGGTCGTAAAAAGAGTTCGCAGATCACTTGCACTTACCCACCCTGAAATTGCAGCAGAGGCATATGGCTGGGATCCAAGTCTTGAAACTTATGGTTCAAATAAAGAGTTGGCATGGAAATGCAGTAAAGAACATATCTTTGTCACTTCACCGAATTCGCGTACGAGACGTGGCAAAGTTACAAAGTGTCCTGAATGTTCAAATCAACTTCTAAATCCTGGAGTAAATGATTTAGCTACAACCCATCCAGAAGTTGCAGCAGAGGCAGAGGGGTGGGATCCAACTCAAGTAACCGCAGGTATGGGAGAAAAGAGAAGTTGGATCTGCAAACTTGGACATAGTTATGAAACAAAAATTTCCCATCGCGCCGCAGGATCAAATTGTCCATACTGCACAAACCGCAGAGTCCTAAAAGGTTTTAATGATTTAGCCACAACACATCCAAGATTGGCAGAACAAGCATATGGCTGGGATCCATCCGAAGTGTCCTACGGCTCTGGAAAATTATTAAAGTGGAAATGTAGTCAAGGGCATGTTTTTATCACGACACCAAATAGGCGGACAAATCGCGGACAGGATTCCCTCTGCCCTATTAAATACAAAGGGAGAGAACATCAATGATTTTTAATTGGAGGCTAAAAATGATGATTAGGTCTAAGGTTTAAGTATGGCTCGCATAGAACATTGGGAAGCAGGCGAGAAACTCTGGGCTGAATTTGGCTTTGGAAAAAAACCAACAGTCCGCCAACAACTTCTTGCCC
>CAWULH010000159.1:0-1830 GCA_963923215.1 uncultured bacterium | reverse complement strand
ACGCCGGCAGCAACTATTGAAACATTCTTCTTTAAAGCAAGTGGATATAACTCATTCTGTGAACTCTGATCTAATAATGTATAACGACCCGCAAGTAAAGCGATATTCAAATCAGTATCTTTAATTACTGAAATTGCAGTTTTTACATAATTAACGCCTACCCCTACAGCTTTTATAACACCTTGTCTTCTTAAATCGTCAAGAATTGGATAGACCACATTTATTGCTTCATTTACCCATTCATCTGGGTCATGAATATAAACGATTTGTGCCTGCTGACCACCGAATCTCTCAAAACTAGCTTCTAAAGATTTCTTAATTCCATCTGGGGTGTAATCAAAATAAATTTCTAAGTTCGGATCAGTTCCTGGCCACTTATCCAATTCTTGGTTCTTACCAGCCTTAAGAAGTCGGCCAACTTTTGTTGAGAGCACATAAGGTTTACTACTTTTCTTAGTGACGCGACCAATTCGAGTCTCAGACATTCCGTAGCCATAAAGAGGTGCTGAATCGATGTAACGTATATTCGAATCCAAAGTGAATCTGATTAACTCATCACTTTCCTCATCTGTAACGGTCCTAAAAAGTCCACCGAGTGGCGCAGAGCCAAGACTTAATTTAGTTATTTGAAGATCAGTACCTTTAATCCCAACCAATTCACTATGACGCATATCCAAATATTAATGATGCTGACAATAAATTCCAATCCGCGTATAGTTCGGGAAGGCTATGAATAAACTCTTAATTCTAAACGGAAAAGACAATATTGCCGTCTGCCTAGAAGATTTGGATTCTGGAACGCACATTTCTCAAAATGAATTGAATTTTGAAGTTAAAAATAGAATTCCGCGTGGTCACAAAATTGCAACAAAATTAATAATGAAAAATGATGGAATTATTAAATATGGTGAGCGGATGGGACATGCGACTAGAGATATTCAAGTGGGAGAACATGTCCATACCCACAACGTTCTTGGTGATCGCTTATCTAAGGAACAGTTAAATTGAATATCAGCGGATATGATCACGGTTCACGGGGTTTCGGAATTAGAGATATACAACTAATACTTCCTTCAGTGATCTGCTCTACACATATTTCGAAAAAAATTGCAGATAACGTTGGTGCAAAGAGTTTCTCACACAACACAGGTTGCGCAATCATTGGAAATGATGTTGAGGGTATTTCAGAATTCTTTAAAGATTTAGCAAACCATCCAAATGTGAGTTCGGTACTAGTCGTCGGCCTTGGTTGTGAAACTATTCAGGGAAATGAATTAACCGAAAAAATATTGAATACAAATCCATCGACAAAATATTTAGTAATTCAGGAGAGTGGTGGCATGGGTGCTACTCTCGCCAGAGGTTCTGAAGCAGCCAAAGAATTACAGCGACAATACCCTTCAAAGAAAATTGACTTAAATAATTTAGTGATCGGGATTGACGTCTCGGAGAATGAATCTCGAGTTGAACCTATTATTCAAATTCTAAGAGATGCTGGTATCAATTACGTGGTGGCAAATGGTCCACAGACATCAAATAACCTTGCTGAGTTGATGAAGGCTGGCGCACATTTGATTTTCTCGTTAACTGCAAGTGATCAGCCGCCAACCGGGTATCCCATAATTCCAGTTATAAATATTTCCTCCAATTCAACCCTGCATATGGCTATAAATAATGACTTTGATCTTGAAGTAATTGAAAAAGATTCGCTCTTGAATTTAATAGCTGAGATTGCCAATGGCAAAGAATCCAAAGCGGAGTCATTAGGACTTGGTGAAATATTTGCTCCTAGAGTGGTGCGAAGTGTCTGATTTAAAACTAACTGGATAT
>CAWULH010000158.1:0-1873 GCA_963923215.1 uncultured bacterium | reverse complement strand
TCACTCATGCCTAAAGATTAGTGGGTTGGACAAGTCAAATAAAGATGACTAAATATCGTATGCCCATTCAGGAGTGTCTTTCTGTACATCCGACAAAATAACGCTGTTATATGAGATGCGGGCGTCATCAGCGACAGTTACTGGCCCAAGAATTTTGGCGCCAGCACCGATAACAACTCGATTCCCAATCGTTGGATGGCGTTTGCCAGTCGCGAATCGGCGTGCTCCTAAAGTTACGTTGTGATAAAGCATCACATCATCGCCAATTTCACATGTCTCACCTATGACAACGCCAATGCCATGATCAATAAAAAAACGCTTTCCAATCTTTGCACCAGGATGTATTTCAATGCCTGTTCTTCGTCTTGCCCGGTTTGAGAAAACTCTTGCAATTAATTTGAAATTATTCCGCCAGAGCCAATGAGCAATACGGTAATTCCAAACGGCATGAACACCCGGATAAGTGAGAAAAACCTCAAATTTGTTCCGAGCTGCTGGATCACGCCTCAGCGCAGTACTTAAATCTTCATTTAAGTATTTTAATAAATTCATTTTTGATACTTACCTTTTACTTAGTCCATCAAATCCTGGTAAAGAATTGTTGAAAGGTAGCGCTCACCAAAAGATGGAATTATTACAACAATATTCTTACCGGCAAACTCAGAACGTTTTGCAATTTGTGAGGCGGCCCAGAGAGCAGCACCCGAAGATATTCCAACCAGCAGGCCTTCTTCCTTTGCTGCACGCCGCGCATAATTGATAGCCTCTTCATTTGGTGCATCTAATACTTCGTCATAGACCTTGGTATCAAGAATTGGTGGTACGAAGTTAGGTCCAATTCCTTGAATTGGATGACCACTCGGTTTACCACCATTAAGAATTGGCGAAGTAGCTGGTTCTACTGCAAAAACTTTAATATTTGGATTCTTAGCTTTAAGTACTTGTCCAACACCTGTAATTGTTCCACCAGTTCCGATACCGGCTACAAGGACATCAACTTTTCCATCAGTATCTCTCCAGATTTCTTCTGCAGTTGTCTTTCTGTGAATTTCTGGATTCGCAGTGTTTTCAAATTGCCGTACCAATATTGCACCTTTAGCCCCAAGTTCCTCGGCTTTAGCTACAGCACCCTTCATTCCATCTGCAGCGGGAGTCAGAATAAGTTGCGCACCAAACGCGCGTAGGAGTGCGCGACGTTCCCTTGACATTGAGTCTGGCATAGTAAGAATTGTTTTGTAACCACGCGCTGCACCGACCATGGCAAGTGCAATACCGGTATTACCCGAAGTTGCCTCAACAATTGTTCCACCTGGCTTTAATTGTCCTGAAGCTTCTGCTGCATCGACCATAGCAATACCAATTCGATCTTTGACAGTACTCGTAGGATTATAAAATTCTAATTTTGCAAAAACATTTGCTGCAGCACCATCTGTGATGTGATTTATTTTTACGAGTGGTGTATTACCAACAATTTCGGTTATATTTGAATAGACCTTCATTATTCTCCTTAAAATTGTGCAGGTCGCAATTTTAAAGATTGCATGGCAAAAAACCTAAACGCAAAAGACTCGCATTTACGAGAGATTTTTATTTGAACCTAGTACCTATCTGTGCGCCAATTGTTAGCGCCGTCTTAATATTATTTAAAGACTCTTGGTGTGTATAAAGCGGCGATTCAAGAAGTCCCTGCTCGACATATTGAGCGAATGCATGGACTTGATGAATAAGACCAAAATGCTCACGCATTCCGGTGTCATCAATCCAAGTTTCACCTTGGTCACCGAATGCAGTGGAATAAAGAGTTAATGCTGATGGCGTAAACCATGGTGTTCCAAATGCAATCGCACCTTTAGAACCAGATATTGATGCATAT
>CAWULH010000157.1:0-1882 GCA_963923215.1 uncultured bacterium | reverse complement strand
ATTTCCTTGGCCAAAGAGTGCCAAAGAAGCAGCCTCTACATTTTCTGCAGTTTTCCCACCATGAACAAGTGAAGTCAATTCACGCGCTAATTCTCGATGGGCCTGTCGTTTTCCAGGATTCTCATTATGAATTTCAAATAATTTTTCTAACTCTTCTCGCGATTTAAAGGAAAATGTTTTTAAGAACTTTATTACATCGGCATCATCACTATTAATCCAGAATTGATAAAAGGCATAAGGTGAAGTCATTGTTGGATCAAGCCAGACCGCACCTGTAGCAGTCTTTCCAAATTTTGAACCATCCGATTTTGCCATCAAAGGAATAGTAAAAGCGTGACCTGTTCCGCCCTCAATCTTCCGAATTAGATCAAGGCCGGCGACAATATTTCCCCATTGATCACTTCCGCCCAACTGAAGAGTGCAGTTGTATTTCTTATAAAGTTCCAGATAATCGAGGGCTTGGAGTACTTGGTATGAAAATTCGGTATAACTAATTCCACCCGCTTCTAAACGTGAAGAGACCGAATCCTTAGATAACATCTGATTTACTGAAAAATGTTTTCCAATATCTCGCAAAAATTGGAGAGCGCTATATGGTTTAGTCCAATCTAAATTATTGGCCATAATCGCCTTATTCTTACCCTCAAAAATCAAAAATGATTGAAGTTGGCTCTTAATTCGCGAGACCCATTGATCAACTGTGGATTCATCGTTAAGTGCCCGTTCCTCATTACGCCCAGAAGGATCTCCAACAAGACCTGTTGCTCCCCCGACCAGAGCGATTGGATTGTGCCCGGCCAATTGAAACCGGCGCATAGCGAGAATAATTACTAAATTTCCAACATGAAGACTTGGTGCAGTTGGATCGAAACCAACATAAAAAGTTACCGGCCCGGCATTTAGATCTTTTATTAATGATTCACGATCAGTGGTCTGAGCTATTAGCCCACGCCACTCTAGGTCCTCAATTAACTTACTGGTCACAGGGTCATCATGCCCGAAAACTCTTTACGGGCGTTGGATATCCAAAGATCAGCCTCAATGACATCGGCGGTGAGATTCTTTAACTGTTCCTTAACGCTAAGTTCTGCTGTCCCAAGAGAGGAACTTCTCGAATTAACCGCGCCAGCTAAATTGAGTTTGGATACTAAGGAACCAGTTAAACGGTTATCGATTTCCAAGAGTTGATCTTCCGTGAGTTGATGAAGCTCTATTCCATTTTTTTCGCAGAATTTAACCGCTTTACCCGAAATCTCATGTGCTTCAGAGAAAGGGACTCCATTTTGTGCAAGAAAATCAGCTACCTCGGTTGCTAGAGCGAATCCCGAGAGTGCACCACTCTCAATTTTCTCTCTGTGAAACTTAGAGGTCTCAATCATTCCTATCAAAGCTGGAAGTAGTACTAGTAAAGTTTCAATGGAATCAAATACTGGCTCTTTATCTTCTTGAAGATCTCGATTGTAGGCAAAAGGTAACCCCTTCATAGTTGTTAACAGTGATATCAGGTTTCCAATCAATCTTCCAGCCTTACCTCGAGCGAGTTCTGCTATATCTGGATTCTTCTTCTGCGGCATTATTGAGGAACCGGTTGAAAATTTATCATCGAGAGTTACCCAACCAAATTCAGAAGAATTCCAGAGCGTGAACTCTTCGCCAATTCTAGATAAATGGACACCTACTGTAGCGAGAATAAATAAAGCCTCTACAACAAAATCACGATCACTTACTGCGTCAATTGAATTCGCTATAACTGAGTCGAAGCCCAGCAATTCTGCTGTTTTCTCGGGATCAAGTTGTAACGGGGAACCAGCAAGAGCACCTGCTCCGAAAGGTGACGAGGAGTTCCTTTCTAGCCAGTCTGAGATTCGAGAGAGATCACGGA
>CAWULH010000156.1:0-1889 GCA_963923215.1 uncultured bacterium | reverse complement strand
CACTACGGTCGTCCTGGCGCCTGGAGAAGTCCCAATCTATTACTCTCAATCTGCAACCAATCTTGGAATTGTTCGAAATGATCGGATCGTTCCAGAAAATCTTTTAGCACTTTTTAGATCCGTTCGCCGAAGTAGTCAGAGCCAAGAAGGTGAGATTGAAATACCGCGCGGAATTGGAGAAGGTGTTTATCAACTTTCAGTGCGAGTAAGTAAATACGGAAATGAAGGATTGCTTCTTGCAATCTTTCAAGATAATTCCGAAGCCGCACGTATAGATGCAGTAAGAAGAGATTTCGTGGCAAATATTTCTCATGAATTAAAAACTCCAATTGGTGCACTCTCGTTATTAGCAGAGGCAATCTCACAAGCAGCGGATGATCCAAAAGCAGTAGCGAATTTTGCTGATCGAATTCAATTTGAAGCCAAGCGGTTGTCGGAATTGGTCCAAGAGATTATAAATTTATCAAGATTGCAAGATGCCGATCCTCTTTTGGCTGCAATGACTGTTGATATTGATGATGTAGTACGACAAGCAATTTCTAATTCACAATTCCATGCAAATGATAGAAAAATTGAACTATTCCGTGGTCCACAGAGCCATTCCACAGTAATTGGCGATCGCAACCAACTAATAAGTGCAATTCAGAATTTAATTGATAACGCAATTAATTACAGTGGAGATGGGACAACCGTAACTATTAATACTGAAGTCGTTGGAGATATAGTTGAAATTCAAGTAATCGATCAAGGAATTGGAATATCTGAATCAGATATCGATCGGATATTTGAACGTTTTTATAGAGTAGATCCAGCAAGATCTCGCGAGACTGGCGGAACGGGACTTGGCCTTGCAATTGTTAAACACATTGTCCGAATCCACGGTGGCGAAATAAATGTGTGGAGTTCCAAAGGTGTCGGAAGCACTTTCTCAATCAAATTGCCGATAGGCCATGATCTTTTGCCGGAGGATAAATGAGCAAGATTTTAATTATCGAGGATGAAGCGTCTTTCTCTGAAGCAATTACCTTTTTGTTAAAGAAGGAAGGATTTGATGTTTCTGTTGCAAATAATGGCCAGGATGGAATTAATTTATTTGATAAAAATGGTGCAGATCTAATACTTCTGGATTTAATGTTGCCAGGTCTATCTGGGACCGAGGTATGCAGACAGATAAGACTAAAATCAAATGTACCAATAATCATGTTGACTGCACGAGATACTGAAATTGATAAAGTCGTTGGTCTTGAATTGGGCGCAGATGATTATGTAACAAAGCCATATTCATCTCGCGAATTAATCGCCCGAATAAATGCAGTACTGCGTCGGGCATCAAGTGCCGAACCAGAAGTCGAAAATGGTGTTATTTCAATTGGTCCTATTAAGTTGGATGTCGATCGCCATATAATGACTTTAAATAATATGCCAATTCAATTACCTCTGAAGGAATTTGAATTATTAGAATTTTTGATGAGAAACTCCGGAAGAGTTTTAACCAGATCTCAGTTGATTGATCGAGTTTGGGGATCAGATTATTTTGGTGATACTAAAACTTTGGATGTTCACGTAAAGAGATTACGGGCCAAGATTGAGAAGGATCCTGCAAATCCAACATACATTCAAACTGTACGTGGACTTGGATATAAGTTTGAGGGCTAATTAATGAGATTAGGCGTTCTGGATGTAGGTTCAAATACCATTCACTTGCAGGTATTTGATGCCCACCCAGGATCTCGTCCAAATCCAAGTGTCAGCCATAAAGTTGAATTACGGTTAACCGAATATCTAGATGATCAAAACAATATAAATGCTGAAGGAATCAAAGCTTTACGTGAAGCAATTAGCGGCGCAGTAACAAAAGCAAATATTGCAGGTACTGAAGAATTACTCCC
>CAWULH010000155.1:0-1950 GCA_963923215.1 uncultured bacterium | reverse complement strand
TCGAACATCGCAATATCAATTCCATCGAATGCTTCAGGAGAAAGTTCGACAACAGTTAGTAATTCATTACGGCACTTAAGGGTGCGACCAGCAGAACGCTTGGAAGCTATCAACCGAATCTCACCGTAAACATTCTTACGTGTAGAAAGAATGTCGAGCATTACTGTGCCAACTGCGCCAGTTGCACCAACAACTGCGAGTGAAGGAAGTTTCTTAGTTTTCTTTGTTGTCATCGACCAGTTCCTCCGTAAACAACTGCCTCTACTTGGGAAGCATCTAAATCAAAAGCGGTGTGGGCTGCTTTTACTGCCTTATCTAGGTCGGCTGCGCGGCAGACAACGGATATACGGATTTCAGAAGTTGAAATCATTTCAATGTTTACACCCGCTTCAGATAAGCATTGGAAGAAAGTTGCAGTAACACCAGGGTGCGAGCGCATACCAGCACCAACAAGTGAAATCTTTCCAATTTGATCATCGTATTGAATTGATTGGAAACCAATCTCGCCTTGAATCTTCTGCAAGATACTTGTTGCATTCTGTCCTTCAGTCTTTGGCAGAGTAAATGAAATATCGGTTAAACCAGTTGCGGCGGCAGAAACGTTCTGCACAATCATGTCGATATTGATATCGGCATCTGCGATTGCTTGGAAGATACGGGCGGCAACACCAGTTCGATCTGGTACACCAACCACAGTTATTTTCGCTTCGCTCTTATCGTGGGCAATGCCAGAGATAATTGCTTGTTCCATTTCGCCACCTTCCGGATGATCCTTAACCACCCATGTTCCTTCGTTATTTGAAAAACTTGAACGTACATGTATTGGCATGTCATAACGACGTGCATACTCAACACAACGAAGATGTAAAACTTTTGCACCTGCTGCTGCAAGTTCCAACATCTCTTCATATGTAACTGTCTTTAATTTTCTTGCCTGTGGCACAACGCGCGGATCTGCAGAGAAGACACCATCAACATCTGTGTAAATTTCGCAGACATCTGCTTCAAGTGCTGCAGCGAGCGCAACTGCGGTTGTATCTGAACCACCGCGACCAAGAGTTGTAATGTCTTTTGTATCTTGGCTAATTCCTTGAAAGCCTGCAACGATTGCAATTGCACCTTCATTTATTGCCTCAGAGATACGTGATGGTGTTACATCGATAATGCGGGCTTTGCCGTGAGTGGAAGTTGTAAGAACACCGGCCTGTGATCCAGTGAAAGAGCGTGCTTCGTGGCCAAGGTTTCCGATAGCCATTGCCAAAAGAGCCATCGAGATGCGCTCACCAGCGGTAAGTAACATGTCGAGTTCTCGCCCATTTGGCAATGGACTAACCTGATTAGCGAGATCAATTAGCTCATCTGTCGTATCGCCCATGGCGCTGACAACAACAACTACTTGGTGGCCGGCACGCTTTGTGGCCACAATCCGATTAGCGACTCGCTTCAACCCTTCGGCATCCGCAACGGATGAGCCGCCGTATTTCTGGACTATCAATCCCATAGCCTAAATATCCCCGAAGATTGGGGCAAGTGGTAGCCAGTTTTAGGGAAATCTCAAATAATGATACGGCTATACATATCAAATAATGAGATAGTTCTTAAAGTGCCTTCCGTCCCTCAAAGGCGCGGCCCAGGGTTACCTCATCTGCGTACTCAAGATCCCCACCGACCGGCAGTCCTGAGGCCAGGCGAGAGATCTTTATGCCAAGGGGCTTCAGCATTCTAGATAGGTAGGTGGCCGTAGCTTCACCTTCCAAGTTCGGATCGGTAGCGATGATGACCTCTTCGATATCTGCATTCTGAAGGCGGGTAAGTAATTCTTTAATGCGTAGTTGTTCTGGTCCGATGCCATCAATCGGTGAAATTGCGCCACCGAGTACGTGATAGCGCCCGCGAAATTCTCTGGTCTTTTCAATTGCAATTACATCCTTAGATTCTTCAACGACGCAG
>CAWULH010000154.1:0-1954 GCA_963923215.1 uncultured bacterium | reverse complement strand
TTGAAGAGATTGAAGAGTATTTAGTTGCATCCGAAGATATGAATCTTCCAGTAACCAAAGACACTGTTCTAGTTCTAAAACATGCGGGACCGAAAGGTTTCCCAGGTTTCCCTGAAGTTGGAAATATGCCAATTCCAAGAAAACTCCTTGAACAAGGCATTACGGATATGGTCCGAATTTCAGATGCACGTATGTCGGGAACTGCTTATGGAACTGTACTTCTACACACTTCTCCGGAGGCCGCACTTGGTGGTCCGCTTGCATTGGTTAAGACAGGTGATGAGATTTCACTCGATGTGCCAAATAGAAGAATTGATTTATTGGTCTCAGAAGAAGAGATGGCCAAACGTAAAGCTGCTTGGCAACCGCCTAAACCAAAGTACGAACGAGGGTGGGGAAAGTTGTATTACGAGACAGTTCAACAGGCTCACTTGGGAGCCGATTTAGATTTTCTAAATGGAAGTTCTGGAGATTACGTTCCTCGTCACTCGCATTAACTTTTAATTAATTTAATTAAAAGGACGGGCGAAGGTAGTTTTCTCACTCGCTTCTAATTCCAACAAACGATTCCACTTTGCGGTGCGCTCGCCACCATGAGTTGATCCAACTTTAATCTGCCCAGCACGCCAACCAGTAGCAATATCCGCAAGCCAGGAGTCTTCAGTCTCACCGCTTCGAGCCGAGACAATAGTTCTAAATCCTTCACTTTCGGCCATTTTTAAAACTGATTCAGTAAAGGTTACTAATCCATTTTGATTTGGCTTGATAAGAATCGCATTGGCACTTTTATCAGCAATCCCACGCGCCAATCTCGCCGCATTAGTTGTAAATAAATCATCACCAATTACTTGTAAATTTGCAGGAGCCTTCCCCATAAATCTATTCCAAGATGTCCAATCATCTTCTGCGAATGGATCCTCAATGGAAATGATTGGCTGACTCTTTACTAGTTCAGAGATAACTTCTACGTAATCCTTAGAATTTAAAGATTTTCCGCTCTGTTGAAAATAGTAATTCTCACCATCAAAATACTGAGTTGATGCAAAATCAATCGCAATCGAAACCTGCTTACTTGGAATAAGCCCCACATCTTCAATGGATTTAACTATGAATTCACAGGCCGCTGTAACACTTGGCATTTTTATTGCCAGGCCGCCCTCATCCGCGATGAGAAATGTCGGACCGTCTTTCGCGCCATTTTTTGCGGCTCGCTCTCGAATCGCGGTTACCCAACTTATTGCCTCTTTAAAAGAAGTCGCACCATTTGGAATCACAAGTACATCCTGGATATCCATAGTTTTTGCAGCGTGAGCGCCACCAGAAAGAATATTAACCATCGGCATTGGAATTAGAAGCGAATCACTTTTATCAAAATACCTTGCCAAGTTATCGCCACCTGCTGCTTTTGTTACAGCAAGAGAAGTAGCCAGAGTTGCATTTGCTCCGAAATTCTGGTGATTTTCAGTCGGATCTAATTCGGA
This sequence comes from uncultured bacterium, assembly GCA_963923215.1. GTDB lineage: Bacteria > Actinomycetota > Actinomycetes > Nanopelagicales > Nanopelagicaceae > AAA044-D11. The sequence goes on along the minus strand of CAWULH010000154.1, from coordinate 473 downwards.
AAGAATTACATCAATTGTGTATGGATCTGCTTCCCGTCCAATAATCGCCGGCGCTATTCTGGTATTTACATTTTTCACAGCATTTTCAACGCCACGACCATCGCTATCGCGGAGTTCATGAGCCTCATATTTTCCTGTTGATGCTCCAGATGGAGTATGCGCTGTGAAACTCCGGCCATCATCACGAATTACTTGAACCGCAACTGTTGGTTTGCCCCGTGAATCAAGGGCTGCAAATCCAAGTACTTTGCTAATTTTCAATTAAATATCTCCGTTACATCAGCATCGTTCTGGCGAAGGATCTTCTTAGTGACACGCTGTATTTCAATCTTATCTCTATCATTCAAATAATTGGAAGGAGAAACTCCTTCGACTCTGGCAAGTGCTACTAAGGCGATGTGATGCGCCAATGAGGGAGCAACTTCGAGTCTGACATGCTCTTTATAAGAGTTTAAGAAATTAATTGCCGTTTC
>CAWULH010000153.1:0-1957 GCA_963923215.1 uncultured bacterium | reverse complement strand
TGAAGTACTTCATCACTTAAAATCTCTTCAGGTTTTTTTGTATCTAGAAGTTTTATGACAGTCTCAAGCAGTAAACGCTTTGTAGGATGCAACCGTTCCATATAAAAAAGACTTAAGAATGTCCGTCAAAAAGAGATGTGACTGAACCATCCTCAAATACTTCGCGAATTGCTCGAGCAATTAGTGGAGAGATCGAGAGAATAGTTAAATTCTCAAACTGAGCATCCTCTGGAATTGGGAGAGTATTTGTAACTACTACTTCACTTACCTTAGATGCTTTTAATCTTTCAATCGCAGGACCTGAGAAGACTGCATGAGTGGCGGCGATAATTACGTTCTTTGCACCCTCTTCATACAATGCATCAACCGCTTTTGTAATCGTTCCTGCGGTATCAATCATGTCATCAATTACGACGCAAGTCTGTCCCTTTACATCACCTACGACTTTTCCAGTTACTGATTCATTTGGAATACGTGGGTCGCGCATCTTATGGATAAATGCAATCGGACAGCCGCCGAGTAAATCCGACCATCTTTCAGCAACTCTTACTCGACCAGAATCTGGTGAGACAATCGTTAATTTACTTCTATCGACCTTGCTACCGACATAATCAACAAGAAGTGGAAGAGCAAATAAATGATCTACCGGCCCATCAAAGAAACCTTGGATCTGTGAAGTGTGAAGATCAACGACCATTAAACGATCTGCACCTGCTGTTTTAAATAGGTCAGCCATCAATCGCGCTGAAATTGGTTCCCGGCCTCGGTGCTTCTTATCTTGACGTGCATAACCATAAAAAGGAGTAACAACAGTAATTCGTTTTGCAGATGCACGCTTTAGCGCATCAACCATAATTAACTGCTCCATAATTTGCTTATTAACCGGAGCGGCATGACTCTGAATAACGAATGCATCAGATCCACGGACAGATTCTTCAAAACGGACGAAGACTTCTCCATTTGCAAAGTCATAAGCAGATGTCGGCGTAATTGGAATACCAAGTTCTGCTGCAACACCCTCGGCTAATTCAGGATGGGCACGTCCAGTAAAGATACGAAGTCGCTTCTCGGAAGTAAGACGGATTTCGTTCATCTCTACCTTTCTATTATTTAGTTCTCAGTAGCTCCAGCTTTTTTTGCTGACTCCGCCGATTTAGTACCTGGACGTTTTCTAAGTACCCACCCAAGAATATTCCGTTGCTTGCTTCTAGCAACACCTATTGCTCCCGCCGGTATGTCATCAGTTATTACAGAGCCGGCTGCGGTGTAGGCCCCATCTCCAACTGTGACCGGTGCAACCAACATCGTGTCGCTACCGATTCGAACATCATTTCCAATCTTGGTTTCGTGTTTTTCCACGCCATCGTAATTAACAAAAATAGTGGCTGCGCCAATATTTGTTCCTGAACCAATCTCCGCATCCCCAACATAAGAAAGGTGTGGAACCTTTGATCCTTCGCCAATCTTTGAGTTCTTAACCTCAACATATGCCCCAACTTTGGCATTATCGGCAACCTTTGTACCGGGACGGATAAATGAGTATGGACCAACATTTGCACAGCAACCGATTTCGGATTCACTCACATTTGATTCAAATATATGTGCACTTTCTTTAACAACGACATCTTTAAGAGTGCTTCTTGGACCAATTACAGAATTTTTTGCAATTGAAGTCTTCCCAATTAACCAAGATCCAGGGTGAATAGTTACGTCGTTCTCAATCTTTACAGTTACATCAATCCAGGTTGTCGTTGGATCTGTGATTGTTACACCTGCGCGCATATGCCCATCATTAATCCGATCACGCATGATCGCGGCGCTCTCGGCCAATTGGGTGCGGTCATTAATTCCAAGAGTTTCGGTGTAATCAAGAGAGAGAATTGCAGCGGTCTTTCCACCACCATTTTTAATTTCCGTAATTACATCTGTTAGGTAGAGCTCGCCCTGAGAGTTATTA
>CAWULH010000152.1:0-1973 GCA_963923215.1 uncultured bacterium | reverse complement strand
GAAGATTCTCATCAATCTTGAATGCCATTTTTATCCTCTCGCCAGATCTTTACCGATCCTCTAATTCCAATAACGATTAACGCCAATCCAATAATTCCGATTGCCACTACAAGTAGGGCGCTGGTTGCCGTATCCACTGGTTAAGGGTACTAAGGCGTGGCTGAGGGTCTTGCACCACCATTTCCAAAGTTAGGTAAGCACTTTGCGAACGCAGCAATTACTTTTGGATCAGTTCGATCAGGCCGCTGACCTGGAGTTAATTCGACTCCTTCATTCTTTAAGCATTCTTGAATCTTTGGATCTCTGAAAAATCCACCACGTTGTCCAGTACTTCCTGAATTAGCCAGAGAAGGTTTTACTGATGGATTTGAATTAGGTGACTTACTTGAAGAGGGGGAAGGAATTTTAGGAACATTATTTGAACTACCAGATAAATTAGTTAATCTTGAGGAATCGCCGACTTTAAAGTTATTAATTTGAGTTGGATCATCTAATTTAATTGTAACCTCTGAATTATTAACTTTAGAAACTGTTCCACTTGCACGAACTCCACCGAAACCACCAAAATTCGCACCGCCTGAATTTCCACCACTGAAGTTTCGTAGTGAAGCAAAAGAATTTGTTAAATTATTTTGTGATGAAGTCGTTGCACTATGGTTTCCGTACCAGGCACCAACTACTAGTAACCAAACTGCAAGCGCTATGAAGGCTAGAACTTTGGTGTATTTACTTGTTAATTTAAAAGTGCTTTTTTCTAATAGTTTCTTTAAATCTTCATTACCTTCTTGATTATTACTCATGTCGTAGCGCCTCGATTGGTCGTAGTGATGCTGCCTTGTTTGCTGGATAACTTCCGAAAATTAATCCGACTAAAACTGAAAAGAAAAAAGCTAACAAAATACTGGCTGGCACAATTACGGGCTTTACCGATGCGATTGTGAAGTTACTTCCAAAGATTCCCAGAATTACCCCTGCAATTCCACCTATTAAAGAAAGGACTGTGGCTTCCATTATAAATTGCCCCATAATTTTGCTCTTCGGCGTACCAAGTGCTTTCCTAATTCCAATCTCTCTTGTTCGCTCTGTTACCGAGACCAACATGATGTTAGTGATACCAATTCCTCCAACTAATAATGAAATAATTGCAATTGAAGCGAGCAAAACTGTAAGGGTATTGCTACTTGTCTGAGAACTCTGTACCAAATCAGCTTGATTTAACAATTGATAATCCCGCTTAGCTGGATTTGTTATGTTGTGTCTGCCATCCATAACTGATTGAACTTCTGCCATTGCAGAATTCTGTGTTCCAACTGATTTTGCTTCAACAACAATCTGTTGCAAGTTGCGATACCCCGCACTCGTCTGCTGCATTGTTGTTAATGGAATCATCACAATTGAATCAGCATCTTGAAACCCATTAGATCCCTTTGTCGCAAATTGACCGATAATCGTTAACTCTGTCCCGCCACAATTGATCTGTTTCCCAAGAGGACTTGCATCTCCAAAAAGTCCATCAGTTACAGTTTTCCCAACAATTGCCACTCTATTTGAATTAGATACATCTGTATCCGTGAAATATGAACCACTTATAACTTTGGCATTTCGAGCTTCAAAATAGGTGGGCCACGTACCTGAAAATTGTTGCGGAGTTGTGGTCACGCCATTATATGAACAACTGACGTTATTGTTATTTAAAACTGGTGCTACTGCTTTTACGTCTGGAGCGACATTAGGATTTGCAATTGCTTTCGCATCTGCGACAGTCAGTCCTTTTTGGTTTGAGTTTCTATTTCTGGTAAAAGCACCGCCGCCGCCACCAAAACCACCACTAAATACAGTGATGGTATTTGTACCTAATTTATTTATATTATCTTGAATTGCTACAGCCGATCCATTTCCAACTGCAATAACAACAATAACTGCCGATACGCCAATCAAAATACCAAGGACTGTAAGAGCAGAACGTAACTTAT
>CAWULH010000151.1:0-1981 GCA_963923215.1 uncultured bacterium | reverse complement strand
ACTGCCCACTTTGATGTCATAGAAGTATCTCCCAATGGAAGATCCAATATTGCACGAAGGTGTTGCTCAAATTGGCTAGTTACGGCACCTTCGATAGTCCAATGCCCAGAATTATGTGGCCTAAGCGCTAATTCATTAATAAATAATTGTTCACCTTTAACAAACAACTCAACTGCCATTACACCAACCAATTTAATCTCTTCGGCAATTTGTAAGGCCAGATTTTGAGCACTTTCAGATTGCGCGGGAGTGAATTCTGGAACAGGAGCGACGGTTTCAATGCATATTCCATCTCGTTGTACGGTGCGAGTAGGAGCCCAAGTGGCTGCTTGACCATGTGGCGAACGAGCCACCATTACCGCGATTTCAAAATCGAAATCAATCAGCTCCTCTAGGAGCAACTTTGGTTCTTCTTTAAGTAAATTAGTTAGTTCTTCTTTTGAATTAACCTTCCAGACCCCACGGCCGTCATATCCACCTGAAATGGATTTTGCAATTGCGGGATAATTCCAATCGATGGCCGAAGTCACGACTTGCCATTTCGGTGCTGGCAGATGTTCAAGTTTCTGGCGCATTAACGCTTTGTCTTGCGAATATTGAAAGGTTTGCGAACTTGGGAGGAATTTAAGACCTTCTGCTTCAAGAGTTTTAATAATAGAAATAGGAATCAACTCATGTTCAAATGTCACTAAATCACATTTATTAGCAAACTCTCTGACTGCATCTAGATTCTTGTAATCCCCAACAACATGTGGAGCAATTTTTGCAGCGGAGTCCTGCATGGAATTGGCAAATGGGATTAATTCAATTCCCAGCGCAGCAGCAGGCGCTAAACTCATTTGCGCCAATTGTCCCGCACCGATCACGCCAACTCTCGGAAACTTACTCACGCACGTATCCTACTTATTCATATTTCTTAGATGCACGGTATCGCCTACTGTGACCTCGCGACTTTTTAACAATAACGAGCCGTCCGTTGAAATTCCGATTGCCAAATCTTCGATCACCTCACCGGTTGGTAAGGTCACCCTGACAAATTCACCTATCGTAGAACAGATTTCACGATACTGATTCTTAAATTTATTTAAATCTGCAAGGACTTCACCTAATCGATTCAGAATCTGAGAGAGCAATTCGGAACGATCAATTTCCTTATTTGTTGCTGCGTTAATAAGTGAAATGGCACTTGCAATTGGTAATTCGGTTTGAGTTTGAAAGATATTTATACCTACACCTACTACTGCACCATTTTCTACTTTCTCGCATAAGATTCCTCCTAATTTCATATCCTCAATCAGTAAATCATTAGGCCATTTGATACTTACCAACTTTGAACCAATGTAAGAATTGATTGCTTGCGAGACTGCCAATCCAGTAAGAAGCGGTATCCAACCAAAATTAGTGTCGGCTTTTATGCAGAATGAAAATGTAAGTCCTTTACTTGGTGGCACAATAAATTTACGATCTAATCTTCCGCGACCAGCGCTTTGATATTCTGCAACCAAAACTTTCCCTGGCTGAAATTGTCTAACTAAATCGCTCTGTGTCGAAGTTGTTTCTTCAATCACGCTTACTGACCAGTATTGCGCAACTTTCGAATTAATCGCTTCAACTTTTAGCCCTTCGATGCCCACAGCAGGTACGGTAAGCCCATGAGCAAGGATCTGAAAACTACCGCCGGCAAAATCGAAGATTTGCGCGCAAGATTGGACGAAGCGGTGCACTCCGCCTCGGAAGCTGCGGTAACCAAGCAACATGCAAAGGGAAAATTAACGGCGCGCGAACGTATTGCGCTCTTGCTTGATGAGGGCTCTTTTCAAGAGATGGATGAGTTTGCGCGCCATCGTTCACATGCCTTTGGTATGGAGAAAAATCGACCATATGGCGATGGAGTTGTAATTGGCTTTGGCACTATCGATGGTCGAAGCGTTGCGGTGTATTCACAAGATTTCACGATCTTCGGTGGCTCACTTGGTGAAGT
>CAWULH010000150.1:0-2020 GCA_963923215.1 uncultured bacterium | reverse complement strand
CAGATTGAATTAGTGGAGTCACTACAAAATCATTTACGGAATCAATTGGATGAGTGACTCCCGCCCATTTTTGTAACCACAACGGACCCACATTTAACCCATCGCCATTCTTATTATATGGAGCACCATAGGTTGCAGTTCCACTTGTACCTGCTAATTCCTGAACAGCAGTTGCATAAAAATTGTCGGGCGAACTCATTGCCCAACCTTTAAATGTCAGAGATTTATCATCTGGTGATCCAAAAATAAGTGAGAAGGAAATGACCAAGATTCCGACAACTAAAGTCGCAATCAAACCTTCGCGAATAATGTCATATTTACGAACCGGTCCACGCCACTCTTTACTATCAAATAATTCTTTACTTAACTCTTTTGACATCTTATTTACCTCCTGTTGGAGTATTTAATTCATCGGCATCTATTGGTGGCACAACGCCTTTTCTGCGAACCATTAAGACGTGAATAATTGTAAGAATTCCTAATATGAATGGAAGTAAAGCAACGTGAAGAAGGAGCATCTGACCCAAATTTGTAACGTTGAAAAACGCTCCAATTCCTACAGAATTAAATCCATCTTTTGCCTCAAAACTTATCCACTGTGAATCAAAGTTGGTCTGTATTAAATATCCCGTAAAGGCTGTTGCAATTGAGAGTACAAAGGCGACCGATCCCGTAATCCAAGTTTTTAAGCGATTTCCACGCCAAGCTGCCATCCAGAACTTTCCCCAAAGGTGCACAACCATAAATGCGAAAAATAGTTGAACACTCCAGAAATGAAGGCTATTTACAAATCGACCCAAGGTTGAATTGTGATACCAGGCAGGACCACCAAATGTAATTATCAATCCTGAAATAATAATCATTATAAATGCAGCAATAGTTAGGACACCAAAAACATAAATCCAGGAAGCCACATATGCTGGCTGAGTATCAGGAAGTAATTTCTCTGGTGGTAATTCTTGTTGAAATTTCTCACGTAACCTTGCAGTTAACATTTTGCTCATTTTTTATCTTCTTCATCTTTAGGAAAAGGCAGATAAAGGGCAAGAGAGAAGAGTATGAGCATCAGAATAATTACGAGAAGATTTGAGATTGACATTTGAAACCAGCCCCACTTTAAATATGTTGCTGGATGGTTCATGAAATTTGAAAACCAACCTGACATTAATATCCATTCCGCCGAAACGAGTGCTGCGGCTTATGGATTACAAGGTACGCCTCTTTAACTATTAAAGAGTAATTAATTGGCTATTATTTAAAAGTATGAGTGCTGCCACTCAGAATTACAGCAGATTTATATGTTCAGTTCGCAATTCTGCAAGGGATCTTGCACCCAACAGTTTCATTGTCCGGATCATCTGAGTACGTAAGATTTCAAGTGAGCGGTCCACACCCTCTTTGCCACCTGCCATTAATCCATATAAATATGCGCGACCAATCCAAGTGAAATTAGCTCCAAGAGCAATCGCAGTAATGATATCCGCGCCGTGCATAATTCCAGTATCGACGTGAACTTCAATTTTTTTACCTAATGCTTTTCTAACATCAGGTATCAATTTAAATGGCACTGGTGCGCGATCTAACTGCCGGCCGCCATGATTTGAAAGAATGATTGCATCAGCACCTGCCTTAACCGCAAGTTTTGCATCTTCAACATTCTGAATACCTTTTACTACTAAATTTCCGTTCCATTGTTTTCGAATCCATTTTAAATCTTCGAAAGTAACAGTTGGATCAAACATAGAATCTAGAAGTTCTGCAACTGTGCCTTTCCATTGGTCAAGTGAGGCAAATTTAAGTGGATCAGTAGATAAGAAATTCATCCACCAACCTGGACGTGGAATTGCATTTAAAATTGTCTTGGAAGTCAGTGATGGTGGAATTGTCATTCCATTTCGGACATCTCGGAGTCTTGCACCAGCAACAGGTACATCTACAGTTAAAACTAAAGTATCGACTCCTGCCTTTGCTGCCCGGTCAACAAGACCCATAGAACGTTCACGATCTTTCCACATATATA
>CAWULH010000149.1:0-2026 GCA_963923215.1 uncultured bacterium | reverse complement strand
TTGAAGAGATTGAAGAGTATTTAGTTGCATCCGAAGATATGAATCTTCCAGTAACTAAAGATACTGTTCTAGTTCTAAAACATGCTGGACCAAAAGGTTTCCCAGGTTTTCCAGAAGTTGGAAATATGCCAATTCCAAGAAAACTTCTTGAGCAAGGAATAACTGATATGGTCCGAATTTCAGATGCGCGTATGTCTGGAACAGCTTATGGAACCGTACTTCTACATACTTCTCCGGAGGCCGCACTTGGTGGACCACTTGCATTGGTTAAAACGGGAGATGAAATTTCACTCGATGTACCAAATCGAAGAATTGATTTATTGGTTTCAGATGAAGAAATGGCAAAACGAAAGGCAGCTTGGCAGCCCCCTAAACCAAAGTACGAAAGAGGTTGGGGAAAGTTATATTACGAGACAGTTCAACAGGCTCACCTAGGAGCCGATTTAGATTTCCTAAATGGAAGTTCTGGAGATTACGTTCCTCGACACTCTCATTAATTTTTAATTAATTTAATTAAAAGGACGGGCGAAGGTAGTTTTTTCGCTCGCTTCTAATTCCAGTAAACGATTCCACTTTGCGGTGCGCTCGCCACCATGAGTGGAGCCCACTTTTATCTGTCCGGCACGCCAACCGGTCGCAAAATCTGCAAGCCATGAGTCTTCAGTCTCTCCACTTCTAGCAGAGACGATAGTTTTAAAACCCTCACTATCTGCCATTTTTAAAACAGATTCAGTAAAGGTTACCAATCCATTTTGATTTGGCTTGATAAGAATCGCATTGGCACTTTTATCAGCAATCCCACGCGCCAATCTCGCCGCATTAGTTGTAAATAAATCATCACCAATTACTTGTAAATTTGCAGGAGCCTTCCCCATAAATCTATTCCAAGATGTCCAATCATCTTCTGCGAATGGATCCTCAATGGAAATGATTGGCTGACTCTTTACTAGTTCAGAGATAACTTCTACGTAATCCTTAGAATTTAAAGATTTTCCGCTCTGTTGAAAATAGTAATTCTCACCATCAAAATACTGAGTTGATGCAAAATCAATCGCAATCGAAACCTGCTTACTTGGAATAAGCCCCACATCTTCAATGGATTTAACTATGAATTCACAGGCTGCTGTGACACTTTGCATCTTTATTGCCAGGCCGCCTTCATCCGCGATCAGAAATGTTGGACCATCTTTCGCTCCATTTTTTGCAGCCCGCTCACGTATTGCCGTGACCCAACTAATTGCTTCTTTAAAAGAAGTTGCGCCATTTGGAATCACAAGAACATCTTGGATATCCATAGTTTTTGCAGCGTGGGCACCACCAGAAAGAATATTTACCATTGGCATCGGAATTAGGAGTGAATCGCTCTTATCAAAATATCTTGCCAAGTTATCGCCACCGGCTGCTTTGGTTACAGCAAGGGAAGTGGCCAGAGTTGCATTTGCTCCGAGATTTTGATGATTTTCAGTTGGATCTAAATCAGAAAGGATTACATCAATTGTGTATGGATCTGCTTCCCGTCCAATAATCGCCGGCGCTATTCTGGTATTTACATTATTCACGGCATTTTCAACGCCGCGGCCATCACTATCTCGTAGTTCATGGGCCTCAAATTTTCCTGTGGATGCGCCAGAAGGAGTGTGCGCTGTAAAACTCTGGCCATCTTCACGAATTACTTGTACTGCAACAGTTGGTTTACCCCGTGAATCAAGGGCTGCAAATCCAAGTACTTTGCTAATTTTCAATTAAATAACTCCAATACATCAGCTCTGCTCTGGCGAAGAATCTTCTTAGTTAATCGCTGGATTTCAATCTTATCTTTATCATTTAAATAATTGGAAGGAGAAACGCCTTCAACTCGCGCAAGAGCAACTAAAGCGATGTGATGCGCCAATGAGGGAGCAACTTCTAGTGTGGCGTGTTCTTTGTAAGAATTTAAGTAATTAATTGCCGTTTCTGATATTTCTGGGATTCCAAGTTTTATATATTTACAAAGTAAATGAGCCATCACAAAAGCTAAATCAAATAC
>CAWULH010000148.1:0-2028 GCA_963923215.1 uncultured bacterium | reverse complement strand
TCTTGTTCCTTCTTTGAAAGCTAAATAGGAAGGTTCAAACATAATCGCATCACGCGTCTCGGCATTTGAGCCCCATATTGTTGGACCGATTCCTTGCTCTGCAGACCTACCAATAACAACTGCACCAGCACCATCGGCAAAGATAAATGATGTGGCCCGATCGTATGGATCGGTGAAATCAGATAACTTTTCAGCACCAATTACTAAGATATTTTTTGCGGTGCCGTTCTGAATCATATCGTTGGCAAGGCCAACTCCGTATGTGAAACCGGCACAGGCGGCGGAGATATCAAATGCGGCAGCATGCGGCCGGTCTAATCTTGCAATTAATTCAGTTGCGGCGGACGGCGCCTGATATGGATAACTAATAGTTGCAAAGATAACTGCATCGATATCATCTTTTGTCATCCCTGCTCTTTTAATTGCAATTTCAGATGCCTTAAGTGCCATATCGATAAGTGATTCATTCTTATCAGCATAATGGCGAGTAATAATTCCAGTCCGTTGTTGAATCCATTCATCACTTGAATCAATCTTTTCAACGATATCGTTATTATGAACAATTTTCGGTGGCCGATAGGCACCAACAGAAAGTATCCGAGCGTTAAACGATTCTCTTTTAAAATTTAGCGCCATTATTTTCCACCATGCTTTTCAATGAATTCCTTCGCACTAGGAAGATCATCAGGGGTCTTAAGGGCAAATGTTTCGATTGAAGGCTGAGCACGTTTAACTAATCCAACAAGAGTGCCGGCAGGTGGGACTTCAATTACTCCAGTAACTCCAAGTTCCACCAACTTCTCCATACATAAATCCCATCGCACCGGTCCAGCTATCTGTCCAACTATTCGGTCAATAATCTCGCGCCCATTTGTAATAACTGCACCATCTTTATTTGAGAGAACTGGAGTTGCGGCATCTTTAACTTCAGTACGAGCCGCAAGTAGAGCGAGTTCTTGAACAGCAGGTGACATTGTTGAAGTATGAAATGCTCCAGAAACCGCAAGCGGCCGCACACGTGCACCTTCAGGTGGATTCTCTGTCAATTTTGCAAGTGCCGATAAGGATCCTGCGGCAACTATCTGCCCACCACCATTCTCATTTGCAGCCGTTAATCCAAATGATGTTAAAGATTTAATTACAACATCTCGCTCGCCACCTAGAACAGCAGACATTCCAGTTTCTGTGCCTTGCGCCGCGATTGCCATTTCTCTTCCGCGAGCACGTACCAATTTCATAGCACTTGCGCCATCAAAAACTTGTGCCAGTGCAGCCGCAGTAATTTCACCAACAGAGTGCCCAGCAAAATAAGAAATACTTCCGCCATTCCCGGCAAATAAAGCTCCAGCACCAATCAGACCACCTGCTACCAAAAGTGGTTGGGCATTTGCGGTATCTCGAATTTCATCTGCATCTGCAGTCGTACCTAGTCTTCGTAAATCTAAATCAATTGCAGCCGACCAAGAATTAAGTAGATCTGAAGCAAATTGTGATTCCAGCCAAGGAGTTAAAAATCCTGGTGTTTGCGAACCTTGACCCGGCGCAAGTACAGCGAGCATGGGTCAATAGTAAGTCCTGCAAGTAGTTACCGTTGATTACCGCCAAATTCTCTTCACCTTACCTCTACTTTACTTAGTAGTAACCTTAGATATATGAGAAATTGGAGCGTGATATGACTATCTATTTAGATCACGCTGCCACAACTCCAATTAATGCGCAGGCTTTAGATGCATTAAATGAGCAGATTAAAAAACTTGGAAATGCCTCATCAGTTCACAATCAAGGTCGCGCTGTTCGTAAAGATGTTGAAGATGCTCGCCACAAATTATCTGAATTAATTGGTTCGGTGCCGAGTGAAATTATTTTTACCGCATCAGGAACCGAAGCAAATAACCTTGCCCTAAAAGGTTTTTATTGGAAGAGTGGAAAGAAATTAATCGTAACTTCCAACTTTGAGCACCACGCAGTATTAGATCCGGTCGAATGGCTTGCTAATCACCAAGGTGCAGAGGTCATTTATATTCCGGT
>CAWULH010000147.1:0-2049 GCA_963923215.1 uncultured bacterium | reverse complement strand
GGCAGAGTCGGCAGACTATTTCTGCCAATTGATGCTGCAAGTCCAATGTGAATCGAACCTATCTTTGATCCTGCTTTTAAAACCAAATGTTCGCCAGCATAAACATCCTCAGCCAGAACTGCACCATGGGCATCAAGTAACGGCATCTCGAAGGGGGCTAACTCTGCCGAAATTTCTAAAAGATCAGTGCGAATGTCATCTACATTCGTCAATTGGTCCATGACTAAACCTTATTTCATAACTACTGTAAATCCATGGATAAGAGCGCTCTCCGCAAGCGATACCGTCAAGAACGTGCGTTAATGAATCCACAGAATATTGAATTAAACAATTGGCAACATATTCTGCGAACACCTGAATTTGAAAGTGCCAAATTCGTTGCTAGCTACCACTCATATGGCGATGAGCCTTCAACCAATGGGCTAAATCTGGAAATTTTAAAAACTGGAAAAACTCTACTTCTGCCAAGAGTTCGGGAGAATTTGGATTTGGACTGGATTAAATGGGATGGGCAATCTGAAAGAATAAATAAAAAAGGAAATTTTTATGAACCCACCGGTGATGCGATTGATAGCAATTTAATTGATTTGGTGATTATTCCCTGCCTCCATGTAAATCGAGAAGGTTTTAGACTTGGCCAAGGTGGCGGTTCTTATGACCGTGCCTTATCAAAGATGCGAGCATTTCGAATTGGGCTTATTTACTCCGGAGAAATTACAAATGAGGATTTAATGATTGAACCTCATGATCAAAAATTAAATGCAGTTGCTACACCAGAATTACTAGTCAGATTTTAAAGATTATCTCTTCTATTTAATTCAGCCAGATACCGGTTGTATTCAGCCAATTCATCGTCAAGTCCCATGGCCTCAGCTCTTTGTGTTGCGCGGTCAATGCGCGCACTCTCTTTTTTATCATCGCGCATCCATTGAATAAATGTTGCAGCAAGTGCAATTAGAATCGGAATTTCACCAAGTGCCCAACCAATCGATCCACCCATACGTTGATCATCTAAAAGATTTGGGCCCCAGGAGAGTTGCAATGATTGGAAATAATTTCCATCTAATGGTGAAGATGCCATAAGAACGGTGATTGAAAACCAGGCATGGATGCTCATAGCGGCAAATAAAATGATTATTCGAACGATGTGCGGTACCCGTTTTGGATTTGGATCAACTCCAATAATCACATGGAAAAAAAGCGCGCCGGCAAGAATAAAGTGAATATCCATAAATAAATGTCCGGTATGGCCCTTCATTAAATGGCCAAATAATGGAGTCATGTATAAACCAAAGAGCGAGCCGTCAAAAATAAGAAGGGCTACAACGGGATTAGATAGAAACAGTACATAACGAGAGTGCATAAATGAAAGTAGTAATCCGCGAATCCCACGTTCTTTTCCATCGCGACTCTTCGGCAAGGTGCGAAGTGCCAGAGTAATTGGTGCACTCAAGACAAAGAATATTGGTGCAATCATTCCCAGAATCATGTGAGCCAACATGTGATTCCCAAAAGTGAAATGTGAGTAGACACCAACTCCACCACTAGTTGCGTAATCAGCTAACGCAACTCCAACTATCCATGCCGCTATCCGGCCTTTTGGCCACTTATCGCCACGCTTATTTAAGACTCGAATACCTTTTATATAAAGAAGTGTTACAAGTATTAATAGTCCAAGAAATATTCCATCTGGCACATAATCCCAAATCAATTTACCAAGAGTTGGAGCGCCAGGATTATTAATTCCGGTAATACTCAGAGCAACATCATTACTTGGAGGTGCATCTGGTCCTGGATGATCTGTTACCGATAACCAACCGCCAATTGCTATAGTCAAAATCATTACTAGTGCTTCACCGCCAAGTAATTGATATACCTTCCGGCTACCACTTAATTTTGCCTGAATATATTGGCGATGTTTATAACCGGCAAATAAGAGTATTGCAGTTAAAAAAATCTTATCTATAACTAACGATGCATAGAAACTCTTCCATGCTGACCAATAATTAAGTCGAACAAGTGCATTCACAGTTCCGCTAATAACAACTG
>CAWULH010000146.1:0-2058 GCA_963923215.1 uncultured bacterium | reverse complement strand
TCAGGTGTCATATCTAATTCTTTTGCCAACTCTTCTGGTGTCGGTTCCCGACCAAGATCTTGAAGCATCTGTCGTTGGACACGTGCCAACTTATTAATTACTTCAACCATATGAACCGGGATACGGATTGTTCTGGCCTGGTCTGCCATAGCGCGGGTAATCGCCTGCCTGATCCACCAAGTTGCATAAGTAGAGAATTTGTAACCCTTTGTGTAATCAAACTTTTCAACAGCGCGGATAAGACCGAGATTTCCTTCTTGGATTAAATCCAGGAATAACATGCCACGTCCGGTATAGCGCTTTGCTAGAGATACAACTAAACGAAGGTTTGCTTCCAGTAAATGGTTCTTTGCGCGACGGCCATCTATAACTAATTGTTCTAACTCGCGCTTTAATTTACGGTCCATCTTCTTATCATTTGCAATCTTCTCTTCTGCAAATAATCCCGCTTCTACCTTTAATGAGAGTTCTACTTCCATTTCAGCATTTAGAAGTGGAACTCGACCAATTAACTTCAAGTAATCCTTAACTGGGTCAGCAGTCGCACCTGCAGTTAAAACCGTCTGAGCTGGTGCGTCATCTTCTTCAGAATCTTTGATTGTAAAGGCATTCTCTTCGTTCTGAGATTCTTCAGCAACGTTTACAACGCGAATCGCCTCTTCTTTTTCGCCCTCTGCAATTTCAGTTGCTTCTTCAACGAGAGTTTCAAGATCTTCTAATTCAACATCCTCTAATTCCACTTCCTCGCCATCAACAATTACCTTTGCAGGACGACCTGGTTTACCCGGTGCATCTTTACTTGGCGCAGAAATTCCCAGTTCTGCCTGACGACGGGCCTCTAATTCAGCCTTAGTTGGAAAAAGTCTTGGTCCAGATTTTTTAATTTCTTCTGATTTCTTTGAAGTCGTAGGCGATTTACTTACTTGCCCTGCCTTCATTGCCTCTAACTCTGCCTTAGTTGGAAATAAGCGACGAGGCTTCGGAGCTTCTTTTTTAGAAGATTTATTCTTATTTTTTGCTGTTGATTTAGCGGCTGGTTTTTTGGCGGCAGTTTTCTTAACTGCTTTTTTAACTGCCATATGCCCGAAACCCCAATTTCGCTTTAGATATTCCCGATCTCGGGAATCGAGGCGCAAATATAGTCTATTTCGCCTCTGCCGCCCCCGCGGCGAGCGCATCCCGGAGAATATTTCCCACGGACTCAACCTCTATTAGGAAGCCATCATGGCCAAATGGTGAAGATATTGTGACAAGTGGCAGAGCTGTGGGGGTAAATTCCACGATTTCTTCCTGTAGACGTGGTGGGAAGAGTCGATCAGTATCAATTGCTACAACAACAATTGGAATTTTAATTGTTGCGAGCGCTTCAACCACTCCACCACGATCTCGGCCTATATCATGCGAATTCATAGCTTCGGTTAGGGCTATATATGTATTTGCATCAAACCTTTTTGCAAGTTTGGCAGCCTGGTGATCCAAGTAGGACTCAACTGCAAATCTTCCGGTGTTATCTCCTTGCAGTTCCCGGCCAAATCGAACATCCATTTCATATTCAGTTCGATAAGTTAGGTGGGCAATTCTTCTAGCAATTCCCATTCCTTCAACTGGACCATTATCTTTTTCATAGTAATCGCCATTATTAAAATTTGGATCGGACTTAATTGCCCGAATCTGAATTGATGCTGATCCAATCTGATCGCCCGTGGCTACTGCAGATGAACCTATTGTGCAGATTGCCCGGACTCGATCTGGATATTGAACTGCCCATTCCAGAGCACGCATTCCTCCAAGTGATGGACCAACTGCCAAATTATAAAAAGGGATTCCGAGTGCGTTGGTAAGCGCTAACTCTGCTTCGACCATATCTCTGATTGTGATTGTCGGAAACCTTGATCCCCAGCGCTTTCCGTCTGGTGCCAGCGAAGATGGACCGGTACTCCCTTGACATCCGCCAATTACATTTGGGCAAATTACAAAGTACTTTTCTGTATCAAGTGGTAAACCAGGTCCGACTATTGATGGCCACCAACTTGGAACATCTGACCATCCTGTTAGAGC
>CAWULH010000145.1:0-2089 GCA_963923215.1 uncultured bacterium | reverse complement strand
GTTTCGGCGGCCATAGAGAGAGGGAAACGCCCGGTCCCATTCCGAACCCGGAAGCTAAGCCTCTCATCGTCGATGGTACTGCAAGGGGGACCTTGTGGGAGAGTAGATCGCTGCCGGACATTATTAAAAAAAGGAACCCACTTTTTCAAAAGAAGTGAGGTTCCTTTTTTATTTCATCAACAGAAATATTTTCTCCACAGAATTTAACTAACCAAAAGTTTAGCTTCATATAAAGAGCCAAAATTGATTATATGAAAAATGTTAAAGCTAATAAAACCAAGAAAAAAATCAAGAAAAAAAATACTAAGAAAACTGGGAAAAGTCGTGAAATAGAAGGAGTCAATGAAGTTTTTCTTGTTGGCCGCGTAACATCAATAGCAGGTGAGAAAAAATTGCCAAGTGGAGATATCGTCAGTGAATTTAGAGTAGTTGTTGAGCGCCCAGGAAAAACAGGTAAGGGTGGCGCGATAGATACTATTGATATAGCAGTTTGGAAAAGTGCCCTTAGAAAGAAGGTCTCTTCTTTTAAACCGGATAATTGGGTTGAAATAAAGGGGAGTGTCAGAAGGAGATTCTGGCAGAGCGCAGCCGGAATAGCGTCAAGATGGCAAGTTGAAGCTAGCGAGATCCGTACGCTTAAGTAAATTAGGCCATTTTCTACGATTTTCCTAGTATTTTACGGGCATGAGCGAAAACCCTTTATCTGTCGGTGCCTCTCTAGAAGAGATAAAGAAACGGATAGCTGATGTTCAAAATAAATCACTTGACACTCATCCAGAAGAATTCGAAGCCCTTTACCAAGAATTAAATCGTGCACTAAATGAAATTGATGGCCTCTAATTAAGGTCCTATTTTGAAGACTAGATTAGATGCTGAATTGGTAAGACGTGGACTTGCCCGTTCTAGAGAGAATGCTGCGGATTTAATAGAGTCAAGATCGGTATTAGTTGGTGGAATTCCAGCAACTAAACCAGCCACTCAAGTTGATGCGGAAACTTCAATAACTCTTGCGGGAAAAAGAGAAGATTTTGTTTCGCGTGGTGGACATAAATTGGCTGGGGCGCTTGATGCTTTTCCAAATATAAGTGTTTCTGGAAAGAGAGCGTTAGATGCAGGGGCGTCAACTGGTGGATTCACAGATGTCTTGTTGAAACGCGGAGCCATAGAAGTTATTGCAGTGGATGTTGGTTATGGACAACTCGCATGGGAGATCCGAAACGACCCAAGAGTAAAAGTTCTAGATCGGACAAATATTCGCCATTTAACAATTGAGCAAGTTGGTGAACCAGTTGATCTCATTGTTGCTGACCTATCGTTTATTTCCCTGACACTTGTTTTACCGGCATTGGTTACTGTTGCTAAGACCAACGCTGACTATTTGGTTATGGTGAAACCCCAATTTGAAGTGGGACGTGAAAAATTAGGAGCGGGTGGCGTAGTACGTGATTCACATTTAAGGAAAATGGCAGTACAAGAAGTTGCTGATGTTGCATACGATATGGGACTTGGTTGCGAGGGTGTCGTAGCAAGTTCTTTGCCTGGTCCATCTGGCAACGTTGAATATTTTTTATGGTTGAAAAAAGGAGTTCGTGAATTGCGCGAGTCCGAATTAGAAGAAGCAATAGCAGAGGGTCCACAATGAAGAATGTTCTTATTGTTGTCCACCCGGAACGAAATGAGGCAATAGAACTTGGAAGCAAATTCGCACAACTTTTAAAAAGCCAAGATTTAACACCTGTTACAAATCGCCCCGAATTGATTTCTGATTCGAGGGAATTTGTACCAGAAGAAGAGTTAATTGCCGTAGTAGTTTTTGGTGGCGATGGAACCATTTTGAGAGCCGCTGAAATTGCTCGTGGCACGAGAGCACCAATAATTGGTGTGAACCTTGGAAAAGTTGGCTTCTTGGCGGAAATTTCAAAGCCATCTTTAAACTCAATAATTGAAGCTATTAAGAGTGGGAAGATTGTTACTGAACCTCGACTCACAATAGCTTTCAAAGTAATTAGAAATGATGAAGAGGTCGCTATCGGCTGGGCATTAAATGAAATTGTTGTGGAGAGAAGTGAGACTTCTTTAGTTGAACTCT
>CAWULH010000144.1:0-2090 GCA_963923215.1 uncultured bacterium | reverse complement strand
TGGCGCACGTATCATCATTCTTTCTGATAGAGATGGTGATGCAGAAAATGCACCAATACCTTCTCTACTATTAACAGCAGCAGTGCATCATCATCTTATTCGCGAGAAGACTCGGACAAAAGTGGGCTTAATAGTCGAGACTGGCGAAGTTCGCGAAGTTCACCATGTCGCTCTATTAATTGGATACGGAGCCGCAGCAATAAATCCATATCTTGCAATGGAATCCGCAGAAGATTTAGTTAGACAGGGTGTCATTACTGGAATTACTCCAGAGAAAGCCGTTGCTAATTTAATTAAATCTTTAGGTAAAGGTGTTCTAAAAGTTATGTCGAAGATGGGAATTTCGACAATTGCTTCTTACACCGGGGCACAAGTTTTTGAAGCAATTGGACTCTCTAAAGAAGTCGTTGATGAATATTTTGCAGGAACTACTTCAAAACTTGGAGGAGTTTCGCTAGATATGATTACAGAAGAGACAACACGTCGTCACCATGTTGCGTATCCACCTGGAGGTGAAATTCCTGGTTCAAGACGATTAAATATTGGCGGCGAATATCAATGGCGCCGTGAAGGTGAGCCGCATCTGTTTGATCCAGAGACTGTTTTTGCTTTACAGCATGCAACTCGCAACAAGCGCTATGACATATTTAAGAAATATACAAATAGAGTAGATGATCAAGCAAAACGTTTAATGACTTTGAGAGGTTTATTTGAATTTAAAACTGGACGTCGTGAGCCGATTTCAATTGATGAAGTTGAACCTCGCTCCGAAATAATTAAGCGATTCGCAACAGGTGCAATGTCTTATGGATCAATATCTGCAGAAGCACACGAAACACTTGCAATAGCTATGAACCGTATCGGCGGTAAATCAAACACCGGAGAAGGTGGGGAAGATCCTGCCCGATATGTAAAAGATGTAAATGGCGACTCTCGTCGTTCAGCAATTAAACAAGTAGCATCTGGGCGTTTTGGTGTGACAAGTGAGTACTTGGTAAATGCTGATGATATTCAGATAAAAATGGCACAAGGTGCAAAACCTGGAGAGGGAGGTCAACTTCCTGGTGGCAAGGTCTATCCATGGATTGCAAAAGTTCGATACTCAACTCCAGGAGTGGGATTAATTTCGCCACCCCCACACCATGACATATATTCAATTGAGGATTTAGCACAGTTAATTCATGATTTAAAGAATGCAAATAAGAATGCCCGAATCCACGTAAAACTGGTTGCTGAAGTGGGAGTTGGTACCGTTGCTGCTGGCGTTAGTAAAGCGCATGCTGATGTAGTTCTCATCTCTGGTCATGATGGCGGAACAGGTGCATCTCCACTAACGTCAATTAAACATGCTGGCGCTCCATGGGAATTAGGGCTTGCTGAAACTCAACAGACATTGATGATAAATGGACTTCGCGATCGAATTGTTGTTCAAGTTGATGGCCAGATGAAAACTGGTCGCGACGTTGTCATAGCAGCACTTCTAGGAGCAGAAGAGTTTGGCTTTGCTACTGCGCCACTTGTTGTATCAGGTTGCATAATGATGCGTGTCTGCCATCTTGATACGTGTCCTGTTGGTGTGGCTACGCAGAATCCTGAACTACGTGCAAAATTCTCAGGCAAGCCAGAATTTGTGGAAACGTTCTTTGAATACATTGCTGATGAAGTCCGAGAAATTCTTGCTTCATTAGGTTTCCGCACCCTTCAAGAAGCGATTGGACAAGTCGAGTTCTTAGATACGAAAAAAGCTATTGATCATTGGAAGGCGAATGGTTTAGAACTAGAACCACTACTTACACCTCCAGGAAAAACTATTTCTTCGCCTAGATTTAATACGACTACACAGGACCATGGACTTGCAAATGCTTTAGATAATAAATTGATTGAATTAGCAGCTGCGGCACTGGAAAATAGAGAACCAGTTCGAATGGCTGAGAACATCAATAACGTTAATCGAACTGTAGGAACGATGCTTGGTGCAGAACTCACTCGTAGATATGGCGGAGCGGGATTACCTGATGACACAATTGATATTACTTTCCATGGAACTGCCGGCAATTCCTTCGGTGCATTTATTCCAAAGGGCATAACAC
>CAWULH010000143.1:0-2112 GCA_963923215.1 uncultured bacterium | reverse complement strand
AGCGCGACTCTATGAAACAGGAGCGCATTTCAATTGATCAAGTACAGAATTGGCTTGCTCCTAAATTACTTGGATGCTAACTAAATTCGCTCCACTTAGGTTGCCAATTGCAAATGGCAACTTTGATAATAATGAAGTGGTTCTAGATACTCCAGTCGTTCTGGCACCAATGGCAGGAATTACTAACTCTGCATTTAGAACACTTTGCCGGGAACAGGGTGCTGGTTTATTTGTATCTGAAATGGTCACTGCTCGGGCGTTGATTGAGCGACATCCTGAGACACTTAGATTAATTACACCTGGAAAAGGTGAGACACCAAGATCGGTCCAGTTATATGCGGTAGATCCTAAAGTTACTGCCCTTGCTGTGAAGATGCTTGTTGAAGAGAACTTAGCTGACCATATTGATATGAACTTTGGTTGCCCAGTTCCAAAAGTAACTAGACGTGGTGGCGGAAGCGCCCTTCCTTATAAACAGAATCTCTTTTACAACATTGTTAAATCAGCAGTTGACGCCGCAAAACCTTACGGCATTCCAGTAACAATCAAGATGCGAATTGGAATTGATGAAGAACATGAAACTTATTTCACTGCTGCAAAAGCAGCAGCAGAGGCTGGCGTAAGTTGGGTTGCCTTACATGCAAGGTACGCATCACAACTTTATGATGGTGAAGCCGATTGGTCTGCAATTGCAAAATTAGTTGAATTTATGGATGGAACTGATGTTCCTGTTCTGGGAAATGGCGATATCTGGTCTGGTGCAGATGGCGTACGGATGATGGAAGAGACAGGATGTGCAGGTGTAGTGGTTGGCCGCGGATGTCTTGGCAGGCCATGGCTATTTAAAGATTTAGTAAATGCTTTTAATGGTGAAAATACAAAAGTAACGCCAACTCTCTTTGAAGTTCGTGACATAATGAAACGTCATGCAATCCTCTTAACTGAATTCTTTGAACAAGAGGGACGTGCAATGCGAGATCTCCGTAAACATATGGCCTGGTATTTAAAGGGCTTTACAGTTAATCGGGAATTGCGCGCTAAATTTGGGATGGTCGCATCGATGGGGGAATTGGATTATTTACTTTCTCAACTAATAGATCAGCCATATCCAGTAGAAGTTGCTGAAGGTCCGCGTGGACGTAAATCGCATGGCCGTCCGGTTACCTTGCCAGATAATTGGTTGGCAGATCCTTTTGAAATTCCTGCAATAACAATTGATGATTCAGTTTCTGGCGGCTGATGTTCTTAATTTTCAAGATCTTTAAACGCTTTATTACTCTGCTTTTACTGCTCGTCATCATCTTGCCGCTCTACGCAATGGGAAATATTTATCTAACTGCTCGAAATTCCAAACCGGTAAAAAGTGATGCAATTGTTGTTTTAGGTGCAGCCCAATTTAACGGTAGGCCAAGTGATGTTCTGCAAGCCAGGTTAGTTGAAGCAAAGCGAATTCATAATGCTGGTTATGCCTCGCTGATTATTACGGTTGGTTCAAATGCAGCGGGTGATAGGACAACCGAGGCTGCAACTGGTTTTCATTGGTTGGTCAGAAATGGGATTTCCAAAAAGGAATTGATTTCACTTCCAATTGGTCGCGATACCCTTTCACAGACTGAAGAGTATGCAAAAAGTTTAAAGAGTCGAAACTTAAAGTCAGTAATAGTTGTAACTGATGAATTTCATTGTTTAAGGGCAATGACGATGGCAAAAGATCAGGGATTGAAGACATCTTGTGCACCGGCAAAGACTGGCCCAGCATCAACTGTAAATTCTGGATTTAAATATTTACTGCGAGAAACCGGCGCTTATTTGGCATATGTCACCGTCGGCCGCCATGGTATTCACCTATCTGACCAGATAAAGAATTAGGATTGAGTGTGAGTTATTCCGAAGAAGATTTACAGCGCTTTATTGATGAACCAGCAAAGCGTCCGGGTCGCACTGAATTTGCACGAGATCGCGCCCGAATAATTCACTCATTTGCTCTACGTAGGTTGGCAGCAAAGACCCAAGTTGCAGTCCCATGGGCTACAGATTTTCCGAGAACCAGACTTTCTCATTCACTTGAGTGCGCACAGGTTGGTCGCGAATTAGGAAATGCACTTGGCGCAG
>CAWULH010000142.1:0-2123 GCA_963923215.1 uncultured bacterium | reverse complement strand
GCGGTATCACAATTTCGATTGCACACATCGAATATCAGACTGAGAAGCGTCACTATGCACACGTTGACTGCCCAGGCCACGCTGACTACATCAAGAATATGATCACAGGTGCTGCTCAAATGGACGGCGCAATTCTTGTAGTAGCTGCAACTGATGGTCCAATGCCACAAACTAAGGAGCACGTACTACTTGCTCGCCAAGTTGGCGTTCCATCAATCGTTGTTGCTCTAAATAAGTCAGATATGGTTGATGACGAAGAAATTCTTGAGCTTGTTGAAATGGAAGTTCGTGAACTTCTAAACAAGTATGAGTTCCCTGGCGATACAACTCCAATTGTTCGCATCTCAGCGCTTAAGGCACTTGAGGGTGATGCAAAGTGGGTTGAGGCACTACTTGAGCTAATGAATCAAGTAGATACATTTATTCCACAACCAACTCGCGAAATCGATAAGCCATTCTTGATGCCTGTTGAAGACGTATTCACAATTACTGGTCGCGGAACTGTTGTTACAGGACGTATTGAGCGCGGAATCGTTAAGGTTAACGAGGAAGTTGAAATCGTTGGTATCCGTCCAGATACACAGAAGACAACTATTACTGGTGTTGAAATGTTCCGTAAGCTTCTTGATGAGGGACAAGCTGGTGAGAACGTAGGTCTATTTCTTCGCGGTACAAAGCGTGAAGATGTAGAGCGCGGCCAAGTTGTTTGCAAGCCTGGTTCAGTTACACCACACACTGATTTCTCTGCATCTGCATACATCCTTTCAAAGGATGAGGGTGGACGTCACACTCCATTCTTCAATAACTATCGCCCACAGTTCTACTTCCGTACAACTGACGTAACAGGAATCGTGACTCTTCCATCAGGAACAGAAATGGTTATGCCTGGCGATAACACTGAAATGACAGTTGCACTAATTCAACCTGTTGCTATGGAGGAAGGTCTACGTTTCGCGATTCGCGAAGGTGGCCGCACTGTTGGCGCAGGTCGAGTAACAAAGATCATCAAGTAATAAAAGTAAATAAATATGAGTGGCTCGAAAGAGCCACTCATAAATAGAAGAAGTTTTTAAAGATTTAAATAAAAGAAGGAGAAGCAAATGGCGGGACAGAAGATCCGCATTCGCCTAAAGGCTTACGACCACGAAGTGATCGATAACTCTGCGAAGAAAATCGTTGAGACAGTCGAGCGCACTGGTGCATCTGTCGCAGGCCCAGTTCCGCTACCAACAGAGAAGAACACATTCTGTGTGATTCGCTCTCCTCACAAATATAAGGACAGCCGCGAACATTTCGAGATGCGCACACATAAGCGCCTAATCGACATCATCGATCCAACTCCTAAGACAGTTGATTCATTGATGCGTCTTGATTTGCCAGCTGGCGTCGATATCGAGATTAAGCTCTAAGGAGGCAGCCAAAGATGACAACAACTCAATCCCGTAGCGCTGCTATCAAAGGCATCCTCGGTAGAAAGCTTGGAATGACACAGGCCTTCGATTCAAATAACAAGATTGTTCCAGTAACTGTTGTAGAGGCTGGTCCATGTGTTGTTACTCAGATTCGCACACCTGAGAAGGATGGCTACTCAGCTGTTCAACTCTCATTTGGTGCGATTGATCCACGTAAAGTTGCCAAGCCAAATGCTGGCCACTTTGCAAAGGCAGGAGTAACACCACGGGCAGAAGTTGCTGAACTTCGTGTTTCAAATACAGATTCTTATTCTGTTGGTCAAGAGTTAAAGGCAGATGTTTTTGCCGCTGGCGATTTTGTTGATGCAACAGGTACTTCAAAAGGTAAGGGTTCTGCTGGTGTTATGAAGCGCCACGGATTCTCCGGTATCGGAGCAGCGCACGGTGTAGATAAGAAGCACCGTATGCCTGGTTCAGTTGGTAATAGAACTACTCCTGGTCGCGTTTTCAAAGGAAAGCGAATGATGGGACGTATGGGTGTTGAGACTGTTACAACTCAGAATCTCCTAATTCATTCAGTTGATGCAGATAAGAATGTAATTCTGGTTCGTGGTTCAATTGCTGGCCCAATCGGAACAACAGTATTTCTACGCACTGCTTCTAAGAAAGTTGCATCAGAAACGCTTAACAGTAAGGCAGGTGCATAACAGT
>CAWULH010000141.1:0-2138 GCA_963923215.1 uncultured bacterium | reverse complement strand
ATTTAGATAGATGTGAATATGTATGTGGAAATGAGCATACGATTTGGACATGGCGATCTGGGCCCGGAGAGAAGAGGTAGAAAGCTCGCGCACCCTAACTCCGGAAGTTGTCCAACTTCTTGATGCGATCGACCTCACTGCAGTTGTACTCGCTCCTGGTGAAGTCCCAATCTACTACTCGCAGTCCGCTACAAATTTTGGAATTATTAAAGGTGAGCGAATTGTTCCGGAAAATCTTCTAGCACTCTTTAGATCAGTTCGCCGAAGTGGGCAGAGTCAAGAAGGTGAGATTGAAATTCCCCGGGGAATTGGTGAAGGTGTTTACCAACTTTCAGTGAGAGTCAGTAAATATGGAAACCAAGGACTTCTCCTTGCAATATTTCAAGATAACTCTGAAGCTGTGCGCATAGATGCAGTTCGAAGAGATTTTGTCGCAAATATTTCTCATGAATTAAAGACTCCAATTGGCGCCCTTTCACTATTGGCAGAAGCAATAGCGCAAGCCGCGGATGATCCGAACGCGGTTGCCAATTTTGCAGATCGGATTCAATTTGAAGCAAAGCGATTATCCGAATTAGTCCAAGAAATTATTAATTTATCCAGGTTGCAAGATGCCGATCCTTTGCTAGCGGCAATGTCAGTGGATATTGATGATGTAGTGAGACAGGCAATTTCTAACTCTCAATTTCATGCAAATGATAGAAAGATTGAATTATTCCGAGGACCTCTGTGCCATGGGACGGTAATTGGAGATAGAAATCAATTGATTATTGCAATTCAGAACTTGATTGACAATGCCATTAATTACAGTGGTGATGGAACCACAGTAACTATTAATACAGAGGTCGTTGGAGATGTCGTGGAAATTCAAGTTATTGATCAAGGAATTGGTATTTCTGAATCAGATATAGATCGAATATTTGAACGTTTTTATAGAGTGGATCCAGCAAGATCTCGCGAGACTGGTGGAACAGGTCTGGGACTTGCAATTGTTAAACACATTGTTCGAATCCATGGCGGAGAAATAAATGTGTGGAGCGCAAAAAATGTAGGAAGCACCTTCTCAATTAAATTGCCAATTGGCCACGACCTTTTGCTGGAGGATAAATGAGCAAAATATTAATTATTGAGGACGAGGCTTCTTTTTCTGAAGCAATCACCTTCTTGTTAAAGAAAGAAGGTTTTGAAGTCACCGTTGCAAATAACGGTCAAGATGGAATTAATTTATTTGATAAAAATGGGGCGGATTTAATACTTCTGGATTTAATGTTGCCTGGTTTATCCGGAACTGAAGTCTGTCGTCAAATACGTCTAAAGTCTGTCGTACCAATAATTATGCTAACGGCGCGCGATACTGAAATTGATAAAGTTGTTGGTCTTGAATTGGGCGCCGACGATTATGTGACGAAGCCTTATTCATCTAGAGAGTTAATTGCTCGGATTAATGCAGTGCTTCGTCGGGCGTCTAGTGCCGAGCCAGAAATAGAACATGGTGTCATATCCATTGGGCCAATCAAACTTGATATCGATCGTCATATTATGACTTTAAATAATATGCCAGTGCAATTGCCGTTAAAGGAATTTGAATTATTAGAATTCTTAATGAGAAACTCTGGGCGAGTATTAACTAGGTCTCAACTAATTGACCGTGTTTGGGGATCAGATTACTTTGGTGATACTAAAACATTAGATGTGCACGTAAAGAGATTGCGCGCAAAGATTGAGAAAGATCCTGCAAATCCGACTTATATACAAACCGTAAGAGGATTGGGTTATAAATTTGAAGGTTAATAAATGAGATTAGGTGTCTTAGATGTTGGTTCGAACACCGTACATTTACAAGTATTTGACGCACACCCAGGTGCACGCCCCAGCCCAAGTACAAGCCATAAAGTTGAACTCCGATTAACCGAATATTTAGATGATCAGAACAATATAAATTCTGAAGGAATCACAGCTTTACGCGATGCAATAAGAGGAGCGGTAGAGACAGCAAAAAGTGCCGGGACAGAGGAATTACTACCATTTGCCACCTCTGCTTTACGTGAATCCAAAAATGGATCAGAGATAATTAAAAAAATAAATGATGAATTTGAAATAGATTTACAAGTATTAAGTGGTGAGGATGAAGCCAGATT
>CAWULH010000140.1:0-2141 GCA_963923215.1 uncultured bacterium | reverse complement strand
ACTGCCGATACGCCAATCAAAATACCAAGGACTGTAAGAGCAGAACGTAACTTATTGGCAGAGATACTCCGAAGAGCGATCCGAAGGATTTCTAGGTAATTCATAAGTTGTTACCGGATTTTGCTAAAACACGGTCCTCAAGAACTTTTCCATCTGAAAGCCGAATTATTCGCTGCGCGCGAGAAGCGACGGATTCTTCATGAGTAATCAAAATAATTGTTCGCCCTCTTTGATTTTCCTTATCTATCAAATCCATGATGTCTGATGTGGATTTAGTATCGAGCGCACCAGTTGGTTCATCGGCGAGAATTAGAGAAGGATTTGAAACAAGGGCGCGAGCAATCGCTACACGTTGTTGCTGTCCCCCGGAGAGTTCGCTTGATTCATGGTGACCACGATCTGAAAGTCCAACCTGTGCCAGTGCCTTATCAACCAATTCATTTCTTTCATTTCTCTTAAAGCCTCTAATCACAAGTGGTAGTTCGACATTTGAAAATGCAGATGTTCTTGGCAATAAGTTGAAAGATTGAAAGACAAATCCAATTTTGCGATTTCGAACAATTGCAAGTGCATTTTCATCTAAATTTGAAACATTAATGCCATCTAATTCATACTCACCTTTAGTAGGTATGTCTAAACATCCAATAATGTTCATAAGAGTTGATTTCCCAGATCCTGATGCACCCATAATTGCTACATACTCACCGGAGTAAATATCAAGTGAAATCCCATCGACTGCTTTAACTAAAGTCTCGCCAGCACCGTAATACTTGTAAATCTGGGATAAGCGAACTACCGGAGTTAAGTTATCTACCAACTCGGACTCCACCGCCGCCGCCCAAAGTTCCTGAGCTTGGTCCGGCACTTCCGAATCGACTAGATGGAAAACCATTGTTCCCAATATTGATTCTCGTTGGGATTAATACAACTTCACCTGATTTAAGGCCACTCTTTATCTCGGTCCCAGTATCACCTTTAATTCCAATTGTTACATTTCTAATTTCATGTTTCTCATCTTTCTTACCCGCATTGGTTACTACTGTAACTGTCGATCCCGACCCAGTTGTAGTGACCGCTGAGGAATTGATAACAACAACGTTTGAAACTCCCTGCAAAATAACACTGGCCTGTGCTGTCATCCCAACTTTTACTTCATTTGGCACTCGATTCATCGATATCATTGCACCGTATGCAGTTACTGAACCGGTCGAACTTGGCGTCGGAGACAAACTAACCAGTTTTCCACTTACTTCAACATTTGGGAGCGCATCAAAGGTCACATTTACCGGCGCCCCAATATTTAACTTAGTTGCATCTGCTTCTGCATAATTTACTTTCACCTGTAACTCTGCAGCAGATGTAATTACTATCCAGCCAGTACTCCCACTGCTACCAACGCTATTTGCACTTACTTGATCACCAATTTGTCCACCTACCGCAGCGACTACTCCAGATTTATTTGCAATTAATTTTGTCCCAGTCAGGGCTTTATTTGCGACATCTAAAGATAACTGCGCATATGCCACATTTGCATCTGCATTCTTCAGTTGCTCCTGTGCAAGTGCCAGATTTTGATCTGCATATTTACCCGAAGAAGCGGCCAAACTATCCTGCGTTGCCTTATAGGTCAGTTTTGCCTGTGTAAGCGCATCATAATTAGCAAGCCATGAGGTGCAATCTGAAACGGTTTGAGAATTTGATTTATTATTATTTGCCGGGTTTCCAACCATCTGTTGGCAATAGTCATAAAGGATTTCAGGTTTTGCTTGGAATCCGTAATGGAAGTTATTCCAATTATCAAAAGCAAGTTGGGCTTGGTCTAATTTGTATTTAGCTTGATCTAAGGTATTTTGATTATTCTTTGCATCAATTCCATCCTGAATTTTCTGTAAGGCCACTTGCGCATTAGTCTGTGAAATTTTTGCAGAGGACAACGTTCCAGTAGCTTGAGCCACTGCTTGACGGGCAGCCGTGTCATCTATAGCCGCAAGGACTTGCCCAGCTCTTACAGATTGACCAACTTGGACATTCAAGTTGGTTACTTTGCCACTTGAGCCAAAAGTTAAACTTGAATCGCTATTACTTACGACAGAACCCTGCGCCGAAACTGTATTTGAAATATTTCCAATAAATGCAGTTGC
>CAWULH010000139.1:0-2143 GCA_963923215.1 uncultured bacterium | reverse complement strand
CTTAATAAGAATGCTTATCGGATTAGATATTGGCCTTGATGAAGTTGAGAAAGATATAATTAACCAAGTGTCACCAGAAGTTGATACTTCTACTTACGTGCTAGAGTAAATCAAACATACTGCTTGCCGCATAGGTGAAGTGCCCGAAGTGCTTTAATACTTATTTTCCAAGTTCCTTTATCTTCACGATTGCGGACGAGGAACTGCTCTTCGATGGCGTTGGATACGCAGTTTGCTACGGTTGAGATTTCCCAGTTGAGGATTGAAGCGAGTTTTTTAATTGGTTGTTCGCTGTCGGATTTAACTTCACGGTTATAGAGGTATGCGATTTCCATAAGGAGTTCGTTGTCGGAGAGTGCGCGGTCTGCAAGCATCTTGATCCGCTCGATGGTGAAGTCCATATAAGGAACTTAGGATTGTTGACAGCTGTTTTGTGGAAGCCGCGCGGTTACGAATGGGCGGGTATTTCTTACCTCACACGCCTTGCGGAAGCGTGAGCCTTGTTATCAGTTCGTTACAGGGGGGTTCTTGACCTTGTCGGTGCTTCGGAGTTGAGTGGGGGTAATGGCCGGGGCTAAATGGTCCGGGTCTTTTACATACCTTGGATACGTACCAAGGAAGGAGAAAGATAAATGAAGAAGGTCGGCCTACGTCGCCTCGCAGTAATTGCTGCAACAGCGCTTGTCGGAACTGCAATGACAATTGCTCCGTCACATGCTGCAACAACAATTACAGTAATGACACCAAACTACACAGACGCAATGCCTGCGTACTATGCAGATCTAGAAGCTCGCTTCATGGCTGCTAACCCAGACATTAAAGTCACACATACAAACCTTTCATGGGATGACATCCTTGTTAAGGGACGTACTTTGGTGGCTACAAACTCAACACCAGATATTCTGAACCTAAATACATTCTCAGATTACGCTGCTGCTGGTCTGCTTTATAAAGCAACAGATATCTTCGATTCAAAGAAGATGGCGGACTTCGTTCCTGCGTTCGTTGAGAACTCAAAGTACAACGGTGATGCCTATGCAGTGCCTGATCTAGCGTCAGCACGTATGTTCTTCTACAACAAGCAAGTTCTTTACTCTTCAGGAGTTGACAAGGTTCCAACTACTTGGGATGAAGTAACTGCTGCTGCAAAGAAGATCAAGGCTAAGTATCCAAAGATCTATCCAATTGCAATCCCACTTGGACCAGAGGAAGCTCAAGGCGAGTTCCAGATCTGGGCTGGTGGAAATGGTGGACGTTATTTCGATAGCGCTGCTAAGAAGTGGGTTATCAACTCACAGGCAAACGTTGACACACTTAAGTACTTGACCTCTTTGGTTAAGGCTAAGTTGACTCAACCAAACCCAGCGTCAACAAACCGTACTGATGCCTTCAAGCTATTTGCTCAAGGCAAAGTTGGAATGATCAACGCATCTGTATTCTTCCCATCAACTCTTCGCGATTACAAGAGCAAGGTTGACTACGGCGTCGCTCCATTCCCACACTCAGCAACTGGTCACTCAATTACATTGGGTGTTCAGGACTACTTCATGGCATTTAAGAAGCCAGGAAACCAAGATGCTGTTACTAAGTATCTAAACTTCCTATTTGATGCAAACAACTACGCAGGATTCCTACGTGCTGCTGGTGGATTCATTCCAGCAACAAAGTCAGCATCCTCAACAGTTGACTCATCATTGCTTCCATTCATCAATGCTCTACCAAGCGCGATCTTCTACCCAGGAGATCTAGCTGCTTGGCCGAAGGTTGCTGGAACAATTACTACACAAGTTGGTGGCGGTATTAATAAGGACCCTAAGAAGGTTCTTGATGCGATTCAAATGGTCGCAGAAGCTGCTGGAACTAAGTAATAAGTAATCAAAAAGGCCGTTGGTAGTTGATGACTACCAGCGGCCTTTTTACTACAGTAGCGCTAGAGAATTAGTGTGAAGAGTGAAGGGAAGTAAGTGAGCAAGAATCGCTCAAGCAGGTCATTTATCTCGGCGCTGCCGTGGATAGGCCCCGCGATTCTTCTTATCTTAGGCGTTGTTGTTTGGCCCGCTATCGAACTTGTAAAAATTTCCTTCACAAAAATAAATTCAGCAGGACAACTTGGCGGTTACAACGGCTTTGAAAACTTTAAAAC
>CAWULH010000138.1:0-2147 GCA_963923215.1 uncultured bacterium | reverse complement strand
TTTAAGGCTCCGATCCATGTCTCCGGAACTCCGGGATATCCTGGGAACAATTCTATTACTTGGTAATCAGTTCCTAAACTTAGATTTTTGGAACTCTTTAACTCTTCAACTAATTTTGGCGTCATGACAACAATAACTCGAGCACTAATACCAGAATCCTGACCAGTGATAACTTTTTTAAATATTAAGCTACCGGCTTTAGTTTTTTTAGCAGTCTGTAAATCTTTTTTAGTAATTGCGGATAAATTTTCTGGAGAAATTGCAATCTGCTTTAAATTGCTCTGTAGTCCAAATAAATCACTCCAACTTGCATAAAAAGTACCGGCTCTATTTATAGAAATGCCAACAGAAGCAACTACTAATACATTTGAAAGAATTAATAAAGTAAATCTAGTAAAGACATTTTTGAAATTATGAGTGTGAAATTTATGCCAGTATCTGACTGTAAGAATTAGGGAAAAAACCGAAAGCACCCAGAAGAACCATTCCGTCTCTCCGCCGAGTAGTCCGAAATACCCATTAATCACGAGGGAAAAACTACTAGTTTAAAATGAGTGTATAGTTCTTCCACGTGCGTTTCTTATTAACACCGTCTTATGACCTCACTTATGAGGATGTCTTCTTAGCCCCTAGTCAATCTGAATTAGCTAGTCGCATGGATGTTGACTTAGCTTCACATGATGGAACTGGAACAACAATTCCAATTGTCGTAGCAAATATGACTGCTATTTCTGGTCGACGAATGGCAGAAACTATTGCACGTCGCGGTGGAATCGCAGTCATCCCTCAGGATATTCCGATTGAAATAGTCAGCCAAGTAATCAAAGACGTTAAATCACGGAACACATTCTTTGATACTCCAGTAACTCTTTCCCCTACTAATACAGTTGCTGAGGCAATAGATTTAATTAATAAAAGGGCACATGGCGCATTAATTGTTGTAGAGAATAAGAAGCCTGTTGGAATTGTCACTGAGGCTGATTTAGAACGAGTTGATCGATTTACACAACTAAATAAAATTATGAGTACCGAACTCGTTACTCTTCCAGATTCAATAACTCCACGAGATGCATTCGAAGCCTTGAATAACGAGCGACGTAAATTAGCTCCTGTTGTTGATAAAAGTGGAAATTTAGTTGGAATTCTCACTCGAACTGGTGCTCTCCGTGCAACCCTTTACTCTCCTGCAGTTGATTCAAATGGCAAGTTAAAAATTGCCTGCGCTGTGGGAATAAATGGTGATGTCGCAGGAAAAGCAAAAGAATTATTGGCCGCAGGTGCAGATGTATTAGTTGTGGATACAGCACATGGACATCAATCCAAGATGATTGAAGCACTTAAGGCTATCCGGGCATTAAATCCAAAAGTCCCAATTGTTGCCGGTAACGTTGTAACAAGAGAAGGTACACGCGCTCTCATAGAAGCGGGCGCTGACATTATTAAAGTTGGTGTTGGTCCAGGCGCTATGTGCACCACAAGAATGCAGACTGGCGTTGGACGTCCGCAATTCTCTGCAGTTCTTGAATGCGCCGAAGAAGCAAAAAAATTTGGAAAGTATGTTTGGGCAGATGGCGGTGTCCGTCATCCACGTGACGTTGCACTTGCACTTGCTGCAGGTGCTGCACAAGTAATGATTGGTTCTTGGTTTGCCGGAACTCTTGAATCACCAAGTGATTTAAATAAGGATGCAAATGGCCGTCTCTATAAGGAATCCTTTGGAATGGCTTCGGCCAGGGCTGTTGCAGCCCGTACTTCACAAGAAGGCGCATTTGAACGGGCCAGAAAAGCATTATTTGAGGAGGGAATTTCTTCCTCAAGAATGTATATAAATCCAAATCGACCTGGCGTAGAAGATTTGATCGATGAAATTATTTCAGGAGTACGATCAGCATTTACTTATGCTGGTGCCAACTCGATTGCAGATTTTCACGATAAAGCAATCGTAGGTATTCAATCTGCTTCTGGTTATGCAGAGGGTCGCCCACTTCATCAATCTTGGTGATTTTCTGTATCTTCAGAATCCCACTTTGGAATTGGTTGCCCTAATTTCCAGTACATGTAATAAAGAAATATCCCGAAAAACGGCCATTCAAATACGTAGAGCCAACTTCTGTTATTCCCACTAAGTCCTCTAAGTAATTGCAATA
>CAWULH010000137.1:0-2215 GCA_963923215.1 uncultured bacterium | reverse complement strand
AAATTTAGAGCGGTAGCAAGTTCTCGTGCCAGGCCCCTCATGGACATTGCGTATCCTCTATCCGGATTAATTGAAATATCAAAAATTACATCGTTTAATTCAAGTAAATTGAGTACATTGGCACCAACTTTAATTTCTTCGCCTATTTCATTACCTATTTCTTTGCTTATTTCTTTACTATTGCCTAAAACAATAATTCCAGTGTGATCCTCTCCCATACCAAGTTCGCGGGCAGAACAGATCATTCCGTTGCTTGTCCTCCCATAAGTTTCACGAGCCGCTATTTCAAAACCTCCCGGCAGGACTGCCCCAGGAAGCGAAACAACAACAAGGTCACCAACATCAAAATTTCTCGCACCACAAACGATGTAACGAGTTGAACTCTCGCCGCAGTCCACCCCTACGTATCTGATTGGTTTTTTGTGGCCTGTTAATTCTTCAATTGTTTCAATTTTTCCGATAACCAATGGCCCTTTAATATCGTTGCCAGTGATCAGAACGTCTTCTACTTCAAAACCGACCCTAATGAAAGCCGATTCAATATCCTCATTTGAAATCGAGTCATCAATTTCAACGGCCTCTTTTAACCAACTCAATGGAATCTTCATCTTGGCCCTAACCCAAAGGCTCTGGAGAATCGAATATCTCCTTCGACTATGTCATGCATATCTGCAATCCCGTGACGGACCATTAAAGTTCGCTCTAGCCCCATTCCAAATGCAAAGCCGGAATATATTTCCGGATCGATTCCACAGGCAATCAGAACTTTTGGATTAACCATTCCGCATCCGCCCCATTCAACCCAACGACCGTTGAAAAAGAAATCGACTTCAGCACTTGGTTCGGTGAATGGGAAATAAGAAGGACGTAACCGAGTCTTTACTTCCGGTCCAAACATTTTCCGAGCGAAATAATCAAGAGTTCCTTTTAAATCAGCCATAGTTATTCCTTTATCAATAACTAAGCCTTCCACCTGACTAAATACTGGAGTATGAGTCGCATCCAATTCATCAGCTCGATAAGTACGACCGGGACAGATGACGTAAATTGGCGGTTCATTTTCTAACATCGTCCTAATTTGAACCGGCGAAGTGTGAGTTCGTAAAACGAGTCTCGCTTCAAGTGGTTCAATGAAAAAAGTGTCTTGCATGGTACGTGCAGGATGATCCACTGGAATATTTAATGCATCGAAATTTAACCATTCCGATTCAAGTTCCGGACCCTCAGCTATGTTGTAGCCGAGTCCGATAAAAAGATCAGAAATCTCATTTGTAAGAATAGTTAATGGATGCAGGCCACCTTTTCCTATTCGGTTACTTGGAAGGGTCACGTCGACTTTCTCTTCGAGAAGTACCCTGGCATCCCTCTGCTCTTCCAACTCGGCCTCTTTAGTTACGTATGCATTTGTAATTGCCGCTTTTGCTAGGCCAATAACTTTGCCGAATTCGGCACGACCTGATGGATCTAGTTTTCCAAGTGACTGATTTAATTTTGCAATTGGTGATCTATCTCCGACATGATCGATCTTTACTTGCTTTAAGTCTTCTAAAGTAGCGCTCTCTCTAATTGCCGATAGGGCAGCCTTTTCCGCGGCGCTTATATCTGCAACATTGATAGACATTATCTGCGAATCCTACTAATTTCCGTGGTGACTTAGTGTTATTTATGCGGTGCGTAAGCCAACCTCGTACATCGCAATGGTCGCGGCACTAGCCACATTAAAACTCTCCGCACCGCCTTTCATTGGAATTGCGACTAAATTCACGCCATCGGGCAATTGCGGGAGGCCACGAGCTTCGTTCCCAAATATCAGTAGTGTTTTCTTTTCCTTCGGTAATTCTGAAATAATTAATTTTCCTTGAGCATCGAGGGCATAGATTTCAAAGCTCTTTTCCTTTGCACTTTTAATGACCTCATTTAATTCTAAGTTTCCTAAAATTGGTATGTTCCATAAAGACCCAACAGTAGATCGGATTACCTTTGGTGAATATAAATCGACTGATTCAGATGAAAATAATACGCAATCAAAACCAGATGCATCAGCACTTCTTATCACTGTCCCAGCGTTACCCGGATCTTGCAATTGCCAGAAAAATGCAATTTTCTTACCCTCTCCAAGGAGGATCTCGACTGGGAGCGATTTTTGAGAACAGATGGCTAAAAGTCCTTGGGAAGTTTCAACTTCAGACATTTTCGAGATTACTTCCGGCGTAAC
>CAWULH010000136.1:0-2222 GCA_963923215.1 uncultured bacterium | reverse complement strand
ACCGACCTCTTCCTTATCAGGGAAGCGCTCTAACCAGGCTGAGCTATAGGCCCATTAAGGGCAAGAAGAGAAGGCTACTCGAATTTCGCCTATCTCAAAAATTCCGCTTTATTCCTCATCTTTCACTTGTGCAATTGAAACTACCGAAATACCAGGATCTAGATTCACTAATCGAACACCCATCGTGTCACGTCCAGTTTCACGAATCTCTTTAACAGCAGTACGCATAACAACTCCACCAGATGTGATTGCAAGAATCTCATCGCTTTCTTCAACAATCATTGCACCAACTAAAACGCCACGTGAATTCTCATCGACCTTTGCAGCTTTAACACCAATTCCACCACGACCTTGTTGGCGATACTCATCAAGAGGTGTCCGCTTAGCAAAACCACCATCAGTTGCAGTTAAAACAAATTTTGGCTTCTTATCTTCTTTAATTGCAGACATCGAAAGTAATTCATCGCCCTTACGGAATTTCATTCCAATGACACCAGTTGAAGAGCGTCCCATTGGGCGAAGTGATTCATCATCTGCCTGGAAGCGTAATGACATTCCGTTCTTGGAAACTAAGAGAATTTCATCTTTATTTGTAATAACAGCAGCATCTACAACTTCATCACCCTCACGGAGATTTATTGCAATTAGCCCACCAGTTCGAGCACTGTCATATTCAGAAAGTGGCGATTTCTTAGTTACGCCAGAACGAGTGGCAAGAACTAAATATGGAAAAGCTTCATAATTCTTAATTGCAATTACTTGTGCAATGCTCTCATCAGGTTTAAATGCAAGAAGATTGGCTACATGTTGGCCGCGGGCATCGCGTCCGGCATCAGGTAATTCATGAACCTTGGCGCGGTAAACCCTTCCTTTATTTGTAAAAAATAGAAGCCAATCATGTGTTGAGGCAACGAAGAAGTGGTCGACCAAATCATCTTGTTTAAGTGCTGCGCCTTTAACACCCTTGCCACCACGACGTTGTGATCTATAAAGATCAGCCTTGGTTCGCTTGGAATAACCAGATCGAGTAATAGTTACAACTACATCCTGATCTGGAATTAAATCTTCAACAGATAAATCCGTATCACCAATTATTAATTGGGTGCGCCGTTCATTTCCATATTTTGCACCGATTTCTAGAAGTTCGGTTTTGATGATCTCGCGTTGTTTTGATTCCGAACCAAGGATTATGTTCAGTTCTTTTATTTCAGCCATCAAGCCGTCATATTCATCGTTGATTTTCTGTCGTTCCAGCGCTGCAATACGGCGTAATTGCATATCCAAAATTGCATTTGCTTGAATCTCATCAACCTCAAGAAGTTTCATAAGTCCTGTGCGCGCATCATCCGCAGTCTTTGAGCCACGAATTAATTTGATAACTGCATCAAGAGCATCGAGAGCCTTTAAATAACCACGAAGGATATGGGCTCGCTTTTCCCGCTCAGACAATCGGAATTTAGTTCTACGTACAATTACTTCAATCTGATGCTCAATGTAGTAACGGATAAATTCATCTAGGCGGAGAGTTCTTGGAACGTTATCTACAAGCGCCAACATATTTGCGCCAAATGAATCCTGTAATTGGGTATGCTTATAAAGATTATTTAAAACAACTTTTGCAACAGCATCATTACGAAGAACAATAACTAAACGCTGTCCAAGACGCTCATTGCCTTCATCTCGAACATCAGCAATCCC
The DNA here is from genome assembly GCA_963923215.1 of uncultured bacterium. Taxonomy (GTDB): domain Bacteria; phylum Actinomycetota; class Actinomycetes; order Nanopelagicales; family Nanopelagicaceae; genus AAA044-D11. The sequence continues at coordinate 524 of CAWULH010000136.1, read as the reverse complement.
CCTAATTTTTCCATCTTTAACCAACTCAGCAATTTTCAGGGCTAAGTTATCTGGATTTACTTGATATGGAAGTTCTGTAACTACCAAGCAAGTGCGTTTATTTATTTCTTCAATCTCTACAACTGCTCGCATCTGAATTGAGCCACGGCCAGTGCGGTATGCATCTTCGATTCCTTGGCGTCCAACAATTAATCCTTTAGTTGGAAAATCTGGACCTTTAATTATTGTTAATAATTTTTCAAGCAAATCTGCAGAAGGCATATCTGGATTATCAAGAGCGAATACAGTTCCTTCGATAACTTCATTTAAATTGTGTGGTGGAATGTTTGTTGCCATTCCAACTGCAATTCCGGCAGAGCCGTTTACTAAAAGATTGGGAAATCTACTTGGGAGAACAACTGGCTCTTGGGAGCGGCCATCATAGTTTGGTATGAAATCAACTGTTTCTTCATCGATATCCCGCATCATCTCCATTGCAAGTGGCGCAAGTCTGGCCTCGGTGTAACGCATTGCTGCTGCCGGAT
>CAWULH010000135.1:0-2235 GCA_963923215.1 uncultured bacterium | reverse complement strand
GGGAATTGCCAGAACTCCGGCATTAGACGTGGGTGCGGATATGAACTTAAGCCGCCGGCATGATGCGATAACTCTTGGCGGAAACCATCCATCTGATCTTCTGATAATCGGCCCTCAACAAATGCACGGGCATACATACCCGGACTTGCATGTCCTTGGAAAAATATTTGATCGCCACCACCGGCATGTTCCTGGCCACGGAAGAAATGGTTATAACCAATTTCATAAAGTGTTGCAGATGAAGCAAATGTTGAAATGTGGCCACCCACGCCAACACCTGGACGCTGTGCTCGGTGCACCATAATCGCCGCATTCCATCTAACAAATGCGCGGATACGACGTTCCATTGCTTCGTCGCCAGGAAATTGCGGTTCATCTTCAGGTGGAATTGAATTTATATAATCTGTTGCACGTAGTGCTGGTAGTCCTAAATTTTTCTCTCCAGCTTTTTGCAATAGAGATAACATCAAGAAACGGGCTCGCACTGGACCGGCATTTTTAAGAGCCGCTTCGAGGGATTCACGCCATTCCGCAGTTTCAGCCGGATCGGTATCGATTAACTGATTAATAAGGTGGTCTGGCATTGATGAATCTGAACTCATAGCCCTAATAATTTCACTTATACGAGCCCCTGTCCAAAAAAGAGAGTCCAAGGAGGGTTGCGAACTTGGCCCTTTAAGTGTGGACTTCTCCTATTGTTTATCTATTAGGTCACAGCAGTAATAGCGATAAGGAGGAAGAACCCCAATGGGGGCAGATCAAGTAGTTGATCGAATGGGCTTTACAAGTAACCAACTAATTCTTGAAGTTGGCCATCGTGATGATTGTGACCAAGAGTTGAGAGATTCTATTAAGAAAAGAGTTGGTTCTGACTTCATCGAAAATACTGCGAATGAAGTTGTTGATGCAGTAATTATTTGGTGGCGAGACGAGGATGGAGATTTAGTCGACGAATTGGTCGATGCACTAACCTTTTTAACTGAAGATGGACCAATCTGGGTTCTTACGCCAAAAGTAGGAAGAGAAGGCCATGTCGAAGCAAGTGACATTCAAGATGCAGCGCCAACCGCAGGCCTTTCTCAAACTCAATCCTTGCCAGTTGCTTCTAATTGGACAGGTACCAAGTTAGTTCACAGAAAAGGAAGTAAGAAATAAATGACTTTAGAAATTGGAAGTTCAGCTCCAGATTTCAAATTAAAGAATCAACATGGTGAAGAGATTTCACTTTCTATGTTTAAGGGTAAGAAAAATGTTGTGGTTCTTTTCTATCCATTTGCCTTCTCTGGAATTTGTACCGGCGAACTCTGCGGTCTTCGGGATGATCTAGCTTCGTTTCAGAACGATAATGTCGAACTATTAGCTATCTCTTGTGATCCGATGTACTCATTAAAGGCTTATGCGGAGAAAGAGGGATATAAGTTCTCCTTACTCGCAGATTTCTGGCCGCATGGTGAAGTCGCCAAGAAATATGGCGTCTTTAATGAAGAACGTGGTTGCGCAATTCGTGGAACTTTTATTATTGATAAATCAGGTGTTTTGCGTTGGTCGGTAATTAATAGCATTGGCGATGCTCGCAACCTAGTCGATTACAAAGAGGCGCTAGCAAAGCTTTAATTTAAGCAGGATTTTTCATACTAATTATTTGTTAGTAGAGTATGCCTCTCACCGGGCGGTTAGCTCAGCGGTAGAGCGCTTCGTTTACACCGAAGATGTCGGGGGTTCGAAACCCTCACTGCCCACCATTAAAAAGCAATAAACTTATATAACTATGGCAGAGAAAAAACTAACTGGTCCGGCATCTTATTTTCCTTCAATTGAAAAGAAGTATGGAAAACCTATTGAGCATTGGATGAAGGAACTTAAAAAAGTTTCTAAATTAGCTCATATGGAACAAGTCGCTCATTTAAAAGAAAAGTTTGAAATGGGTCATGGACATGCAAATGCAATTGTTGCTGTTTTTAGAAAAAAGAACGGCTTATAAGGGCGAAGAAACCATCCAGCGAATTCCATATTGATCCAGACATGATCCCCAATTTGCTCCCCAAGGCATATTTGCAAGCGGCCCTGAATTCTCCGGTGAATTAGCCATTAACTTTGAATAGATTCTCTCCGCTTCATCTACTGAATCAAGATCAAGAGAGATAGTTACATTATTGCCAATGTTTACTTTGTGGCCAAGCGATTCCAGAGCATCGGTAGCCATTAGTACGTGCCCATTAGTAATTGGAAGTTGAA
>CAWULH010000134.1:0-2244 GCA_963923215.1 uncultured bacterium | reverse complement strand
CGATAACCACCTTTATAGAAATGGTCGAATTGATTTGATGGCAATTTCTGTGGCTTTATCATGGGACATAATGTAGCGTCACAGGAATTTTTAAGATAGTTGCTTTACGATTCTCACATCGCGAATTCCGTGAAAAAATAAGGAGAGAAATTGAAGAAGTTAACTATTAGCGTCCTAGTTATTAGCTCACTTGTACTTATGCCTACCTTTGCAAATGCTGCAACTAAATCACCCAAGCCAAAGGTTTCAGGAATGGCTGCTGCAGGTGGCGAGGAAGGAAGTGCTAAACATGAAGCTGGTGAAGGTAAGAAGGTAGAGAAGAAGGAAACTGGAAATCATAAGAAGAAAGTAATTAAGAAGAAGAAGTAAGAACCTTTCTCGCTCCAAGTGCGAGAATAATTGCGAGTCCCGCTGGGATCATCATCGCCCAGCGGAGACCAATCTGATCAGAAATTGAACCCATTATTGGTGGTCCAAAAACAAATCCAAAATAAGTTATTCCGGAGACAATTGCGATTGCCTCTCCACCTGAAATCTTATTTTTAAATTCCCTCTCTGCAATTTTTCCTGCCGCACTAAACATCATAGGAATACTTACGGAGAGTCCTGCTCCCAAAATAAACCAAGCAAGTAGGACTCCAACTTTTCCACCAATAATCAGACCAAGAGTAAGACCAATTCCAGCCATTAAACCTGTGAACGTAATTAAATTTTTAATTCCAAATTTATGTGCTAAAAAGTCACCGCTGAGTCTTCCACTTACCATAGTTGTGCAGAAGAGAACGTATGGAAGTGCAATTAAAAAGCCAGTGGCATGGAATGTATCTCGAATTAATATTCCGCCCCAGTCACTCGCAGCACCTTCGCCAATCGCTCCACAGAAACCAAGAATGCCAAGAATAAAAAAGATACGTGGGCGTTTCTCTCTCTGCCGATGCTCTAAAACATGTTTATCAACCTCAGAATTTAAATGTAGATCTCTGATTGCAATAGAGACCGCTAACGAAATTGTCACAATGAAGAAGAAATGATTTAGTGGTGCAATTTTCAATTGGGTTGCCAGTCCACCAATTGCCCCTCCCGTGAGCGTTCCCAAAGACCAGAGAGCATGGAATCTGCTCATAACTCGCTTTGAAGAATTGATCTCAAGTGTGGAGCCTTCTGCATTCATTGCAACATCCTGCGCCGCGTAAATAAATCCATGAATATAAAGAGCAACTGAAAATGAAACCAAATTAATATTTAGAGCTATTAAAGGCGGAGTGATGAATAACGTAAAATTTAAAATTCGCGTTACTGGCCCACTACCGTATTTGGCACATAACCATCCTGAGAGTTGTAGGGATGAAATTACTCCAGCCGCACCAACAAATAGGGAACCACCCAATACCGAATTTGAAATACCCAACTGATGCTTCAAATCAGGAATACGGGATATAAATGTTCCTTGTCCTAAACCATTTAAGAAAAAAGAGAGTGCTGTTGCAATTTGAGCGCGCCTTATGGTTTTGGGATCGAGCATTGATTAATTATATGTACCCTTACTCCCGTGTTGGAGTTAAATGGAATAAATGTTATTTCTGAAAATGAGCGCCATGGCAAACCAAAAAATCTGTTCTGGCCATGGATGGCGGGAAATGTTTCTCTGCTTGCTCTCTCTTATGGCTCCTTCTTTTTAGGTTACGGAATATCTTTCTGGCAGGCGACAGCAGCAGCAGTCTTGGGTACGGTTGGTTCATTTACTTTAGTAGCGATTAGTTCTTTAGCTGGTAAGAAATCAAATGCACCGACCATGACCTTATCCCGCGCAATTTTTGGCGTTAAAGGAAATGTTGTTCCAGGTTTTCTTTCATATCTAATTTTTGTTGGCTGGGAAACAGTATTGGTTTCACTTGCCACATTAGCAACGGGAACAGTATTTACTGAATTTGGTCATGTAAACAAGAACTTGGCTGAGTTAATTGGTTTTCTTTTCGCTGCGGGATTGACAATAGTAAGTGGAGTTTTAGGATTTAAATTAATAATGAAGATTCAGCGTTTGGTCACAATTGCAACTCTTGTATTATCAGTTGGGTATGTTCTTTTGACTTTTAATAAAATTAATTGGAGCGCGGTTAAATCTCTCCCAAATGGAAGCAGTACAGGCTTCATCGGCGCACTAATTTTTGGGGTAATTGGCATTGGACTTGGCTGGGTCAACTCTGCAGCAGATTATTCAAGATATCTTCCAAGAAATTCATCAAG
>CAWULH010000133.1:0-2266 GCA_963923215.1 uncultured bacterium | reverse complement strand
ATTCAACGGAATATTGATGCCACCCGTACGGCGTATGGCCTGAGCAATATTGAAGTGAAGGATTATCAGGCGAGTAACACAGCAGATCTAGCCCAGTTAAAGAAGGATGCCGGAACACTTTCCAATATCCGTTTAATTGATCCAAGTGTTGTCTCAGCAACTTTCCGTCAATTGCAGCAGATCAAACCTTATTACGCATTTCCAGATTCATTAGATATTGATAGATATAAAGTCAATGGAGTTTCCAAAGATGCAGTTGTATCGGTTCGCGAATTAAATATAAATGGAAATCCATCTCGAAATTGGATTAATGACCATTTGGTTTATACACACGGATTTGGATTTGTCGCAGCAACTGCAAATATGGTGGATGCTGACGGTAAGCCAAGTTTCCAAGTAGGAGATATCCCACCAACAAATGGATTGGGTGTATTCGAACCAAGAGTTTATTTCGGCGAAAATATGCCGGATTATTCAATTATTGGTGGATTAAAGGGCGGAACTCAGACAGAACTTGATTATCCAGATGATAAATCTGCAACTGGTCAGAAGAATTACACCTATCAAGGCAAGGGTGGTGTCCCAATGGGTTCACTTGCCTCAAGACTTCTCTTTGCAATTAAATATCAAGAGCAGAGAATTCTCTTATCTAATTTAATTAATAAGGATTCAAAGATTCTATTTAACCGTGATCCAAAGGAGCGGGTAGCTAAGGTTGCACCTTGGTTAACTCTGGATGGAAATGTATATCCAGCAGTTGTTAATGGCAGAATCGTCTGGATTATTGATGGTTACACAACCAACTCCGGATACCCATACGCAAAACGTGTTAATTTGGCACAAGCGACTTCAAACTCACTTACAACAAGTTCTGCAGCTGTTTCGCCTCTTCCAGATAAGACTGTTAATTACATCCGTAACTCGGTAAAAGCGACAGTTGATGCATATGATGGAAACGTCACACTTTACAAATGGGATGAAACTGATCCAGTCGTAAATACTTGGGCTAAATCATTCCCGGGTACCCTACGGAATAAGAGTGAGATGAGTGCGGATTTGCTCGCACATATCCGATACCCAGAAGATCTATTTGGTGTACAACGCGATGTATTAAGCACCTACCATGTTGAAAATGCCAGTGCATATTACGGCGGACAGGATTTCTGGCGCGTGCCAACCGATCCATCTTCGATGGGTGCAAATAATGGAATTCAGCCTCCTTACTACACAACAATGCAGATGCCAGGTGCCAAGTCACCAGCATTCTCATTGACAACAGCATTTGTTCCACGAGGAAATCGTCAGAACTTAACTGCATTTGCTTCCGTAAATTCAGATTACGGTCCTGATTACGGAAAAATTTCGGTACTTCAATTACCGCGATCAACAAATATCTCTGGACCTTCTCAGGTTGCTTCTAATTTTGAAGCGCGACCAGAAGTTGCTCAGGCGCTCTCACTTCTACGACAGGGCGGATCAGATGTTGTCCTTTCAAACTTGTTGACACTTCCCGTTGGTGGTGGACTTCTATACGTACAACCTGTTTATGTACGTGCAACTGCTAACTCTTCTTCTTATCCGTTACTCCAAAAAGTTTTAGTTTCTTTTGGAGATCAAATTGGATTTGATAACACGTTAAAAGGTGCACTTGATCAGGTTCTGGCTGGCGCATCAAGTTCAATCATTAATTCTCCTACAGGTTCAACTGGATCTTCAGGTTCAACAACTTCAAAGGGAAATACATCTCTTGCATCTGCGCTTGCGAATGCAAAGCAAGCGCTTTCTGATTCACAAGCAGCACTTAAAGCGGGAGATTTCGCAGCTTATGGCAGAGCACAAGATCGTTTGAAGGCTGCAATAACTGCAGCAATCGCAGCACAGAAATAAATATTTATTTAATTAATTTCTGAGCCTGTAATCACTTCAATTTTGGTTATTGCAATAACTCGCATAAGATTCCGGTTACCGACGCGGGGTGGAGCAGCTCGGTAGCTCGCTGGGCTCATAACCCAGAGGTCATAGGTTCAAATCCTGTCCCCGCTACTATTTAAATAATCTAATTTCAAAGAATCTCAGAGAGTAAATCAGTTACTCGCTTTTTTATTTCATCTCGAATTAATCGAACTTGAAAAATGTCCTTACCTGCCGGATCTTCTAGCACCCAGTCCTCATAACGTTTACCTGGATAGAACGGACAAGCATCGCCACATCCCATGGTGATAACAACATCGGATTCTTGTACCGCTTCATTTGTAAGAACTTTAGG
>CAWULH010000132.1:0-2273 GCA_963923215.1 uncultured bacterium | reverse complement strand
CAGCAGTCATCTCCAACCATGATGAATTGCGAAATATTACGGAATCCCATTCGATAAAATATATAAATCAAGAGGGTAAAGATAAGGCAACGATCGAATCTGAAATTCGTACCTTAATTAAAAATGAGAATATCGACCTTATTATTCTGGCTAGATATATGCAGATTCTTTCAAAAGAATTCTGTATGGAATTTTCTGGGAAGATCATAAACATCCATCATTCCTTTTTACCTTCGTTTAAGGGTGCAAATCCATACCGTCAGGCCTATGACCGCGGTGTAAAAGTAATAGGTGCCACTGCACACTTTGTTACTGCGGATTTAGATGAAGGACCTATTATTGATCAAGATGTAGCGCATGTTTCTCATGCTGCCACTCCAGATGATTTGGTTTCAACCGGTCGAGATATCGAGAGAAGAGTTTTATCTCGTGCAGTGAAAGATTTTGCTGAAGATAGAATTTTTATCGTTGGCGAAAAAACAGTTGTATTTAGAAATTAAAGTGTCCTTGGCCGGAGTTGAACCGGCGACCTACCGCTTAGGAGGCGGTTGCTCTATCCACTGAGCTACAAGGACTTAGTCACGCGCAAGTTTAATAGTTTAAATATCCAATTTGAGAGACGTTATCACGCTCAGATAGACTACTCATCTAGATAAATAAATCTGTTTGGAGTTGATTCTAATGAAGGCCCTTGTATTAGGTGCCGGTGGTGTTGGTCGAGCAATTGCAAATATTGCATCTCGAAGGAAATTTATAAGTGAAATGGTCATTGCAGATCGAAATCTTGATCGTGCTGAAGATGCCGTAGATCGATTAAATGATTCACGATTCTCTGCTGCCCTTGTAAATTGCGCGGAGTTGGAAGACGTACGCGACTTAATCAGAAAAGCTAAGCCAGATATCGTTATAAATGCGGTTGATCCACGATTCGTAATGCCAATTTTCTTGGCATGTGAAATAGAGAAGACCAACTACATGGATATGGCGATGTCACTATCTCGCCCACATCCACATTACCCATATACCGAAACCGGTGTTCGAGTCGGAGATGAACAATTTGCCCGTGATTGGAACTGGAGTGAGAAAAAAATTTATGCTCTGATTGGAATGGGTGTTGAACCAGGAATGTCAGATGTCTTTGCAAAATATGCAAGTGATCATCTCTTCTCCCGAATTGATTCAATTACTGTTCTAGATGGTTCCAACTTAGTCGTTGAAGGCTATGAATTTGCTCCATCCTTTTCTATCTGGACCACAATCGAAGAATGTTTAAATCCTCCGCTAGTTTGGGAGGATGGTCGCGGTTGGTTTACAACAGAACCATTTAGTGAGGAAGAAACTTTTGATTTTCCTGAGGGTATTGGTCCAGTTCAATGTGTGAATGTGGAACACGAAGAAGTTGTTTTAATTCCACAGAAAATTGATGCCAAGAAAGTTAATTTTAAATATGGTCTTGGTGCCAAATTTATTTCAATACTAAAAACAATTCATATGCTTGGTATGGATAAGAAAGATACTGTTGATGTTCAAGGAGTCCAAGTATCACCTCGCGATCTTCTTGCTGCATCACTTCCAGATCCTGCAACATTAGGTTCTCGTATGAAGGGTAAAACTTGTGCGGGTGTTTTAGTTAAAGGTCTAGATAAATCTGGTGAACCAAAAGCGGTTTATATTTACAACGTAGTTGATAATGCCTGGTCGATGAAAGAATATGGCGATCAAGCGGTGGTCTGGCAGACTGCATTAAATCCAGTTATTGCTATGGAATTAATTCATCAGGGAATCTGGAAACCTGAGGGCGTAAATGGTCCAGAATGGTTTGATTCCGTTCCATTCCTTAAACTCGTTGAAGAATATGGGGCGGAGTGGAAGATTCGCGACGAGTCAACAGCAGGAATTACAAAGTAATTACCCGATTAATGCAGTTTTTCCAGTAACTGATATTGGATATTTCTGCAACGCACTTCTTGCAGGTCCCTGAACTAACTTTCCATTCAATTCAAATTGGGAACCATGTGCTGGACAAATCCAACCATTTCCTTGTTGCATCACAGTCACCCCATTATGAGTACAGGAAAGATTTAGTGCCACTAACCCCTTATTACCTGCAGCGGTTCGGATTACTGCAAGTGAAGAACCATCAGATAAATCAATTTGAACTACGCCACCAACTTTTGCCAGTGACTTATTTTTAGCGAGATCTAATTTAATTTTCTTGCCTGCTTGTGTGACCCCTACTGCCGTAGTTGCCGCCGAAGCACTCTCTGCAGTTA
>CAWULH010000131.1:0-2287 GCA_963923215.1 uncultured bacterium | reverse complement strand
GGCTCTTTTGGACCAACTACTGCGGGACGGATGGATTCCTACGTTGATCAATTTCAAGCCGCAGGTGGATCAATGATTATGTTGGCAAAAGGAAATCGCTCTAAGCAGGTAACAGATGCATGTAAGAAACATGGTGGTTTCTACCTTGGTTCAATTGGTGGTCCGGCAGCCCGACTTGCAAAGGATTGTATTAAAAAAGTTGAAGTACTTGATTACGAAGAATTGGGTATGGAGGCAGTCTGGAAAATTGAAGTTGAAGATTTCCCAGCATTTATTGTTGTTGACGATAAGGGAAATGATTTCTTTGCAAAAACTTCTCAGCCGCTAACAATCGGCCGCGCTACCGATTCGTTCTAGGACGTTTAAAAAATAGGCAGAGCTACAGATTCTTTTTAATAATCTTTAAATTTAGTAGTAGTGACTACGGTGCTTCTTGGCGAGCGCCTTACATGGCGTTCCATAACGCGCATTAATGTAGGAAAGTCCCCACTTAATCTGAGTTACCGGATTAGTCCGCCAATCTGTTGAAACAATCTCCATCTTTGTTGGAGGTAAAGCTTGAGCAATTCCTTGTGCTCCAGAGCGGTAGTTGTGAGCCTGGAAGTTCCAATGACTCTCGCCAGTCCAGAGTTGATCAAGGCATGAAATCTGTGACTTGCTCCAATTTCCGTAAAACTCATTAATTAAAGTTGTCGCAACTGCTCTGGCACCTTCAGGAGTCTTAGCTAGTTCGATCTGTCTTGCAGATATCGAAACCAAGGCCATCGATTTGGCATCAACGGAAGTAAACGATGAGAGATCTAAAACTGCATCCTTTGGCTCCGGAAGTGGGGCGGAAGGATCGCCACCTATGGTTAACGAAGCGCTCTGCATATCGGCAGGATCGGCAAGGGAGATAACTTGGTTATCTGGACTCTGGGCAAAGGTTGAATCATTTGCGGCCAGGCCAATGAAAAAGGCGGCAGCAGCAAGTGCCAGATAGCGATTACGTAACTTGCTAAGCATCGCTCTCCCCCCTCTTCTCACTCGTATCTCAATCGGTTCTACAACAATTCGTTATAAACCAACGCATAGAGTCGCCTAGACAGGGGGTCAGGGCAAATTTAAATCCGCTTAGATGTTGAAAAAGTTTTTTCTCACAGAAATTTGAACAAGTAAAAGTGCAGGTCAGACCGTATGAAGTCCGATATTTCCCTTATGTCGGTGAGCGTAAAAATTATCGGATATGACGCGCCGCGACACACCGTTCGAAGGACCCAGATCGGGCTTTACGAGGCTAACTGGCGAAGTTGATTGGTTCCTCAAGCATCTCAGTGACTAGGGCTGCGATTGGCGAGCGCTCAGAACGGACCAGGGTGACGTGGGCGAAGAGCGGATGGCCCTTTAATGACTCGACCACTGCCACTATCCCGTCATGTCGTCCAACTCGGAGGTTATCTCGCTGGGCCACATCGTGGGTTAGAACAACCTTTGAGTTCTGGCCGATTCTGGAGAGCACCGTAAGTAAAACTCCCCGTTCTAGTGATTGGGCCTCATCAACAATTACATATGAGTCGTGGAGAGAGCGGCCACGGATATGAGTTAAAGGAAGGACTTCAATAAGACCGCGATCAATAACTTCATCGATAACCTGCTGACTTACAAGTGCTCCCAAAGTATCAAAGACTGCCTGGGCCCATGGAGACATCTTCTCTCCTTCGGTACCTGGGAGATAACCAAGTTCCTGCCCGCCAACAGCATAAAGTGGCCGGAAAATAACAACTTTCTTATGTTGTCTCTTCTCTAAAACTGCTTCAAGACCTGCACTAAGTGCAAGTGCACTCTTTCCAGTTCCGGCTCTTCCTCCAAGAGAGACGATGCCAACTTCGTGATCCAATAAAAGATCTAAAGCAATCCGTTGTTCCGCGCTCCGTCCATGTAATCCAAATGCCGAGCGATCACCACGGACCAATTGCAATTGACGATCTGGTGTGACTCTGGCGAGTCCACTTCCTTTTTCAGAATGAAGAACAATTCCTGTATGTACGGGATGCTCTTTGGCCAAATCATGAGGAGTCTTATGAGTTTCATACAATGCATCAATTAAAGAACTTGAAACATTGGCTTCAACCATACCGGTCCATCCAGAACTTATTGCAAGTTCTGCTCGATATTCCTCTGATTGAACTCCAACAGATGAGGCCTTAACTCGAAGTGGTAAGTCTTTGGTTACTAGAACAACTTCACGATTCTCTGCCATTAAATTTCTTGCAATTGCCAAGATTCTTGAATCATTTGTCCCATCGCG
>CAWULH010000130.1:0-2291 GCA_963923215.1 uncultured bacterium | reverse complement strand
TGCGCCAAAGGATTAGTGGACTCTGGAGTAGATGCACTCCTTATTGAAACTGCGCAAGACTTATTGCAAGCCAAAGCAGCTGTGGTTGCAGCGCGGGAGGCTATCGATAAATCCGAACGCGATGTACTTTTAATTGCTCAGGTAACTGTAGAAACTACCGGAACTATGCTTCTTGGTTCTGAAATCAGGGCAGCATTAAATTCTCTTGAGCCACTAGGAATTGATTTGATCGGATTAAATTGCGCAACTGGACCAGCCGAGATGAGCGAACATCTTCGAGTACTCAGCCAGAATGCTCAATGTGGATTATCAGTAATGCCAAACGCTGGACTTCCCGAATTAGGCGAAAATGGGGCGGTATATCCACTTTCCCCATCAGAGTTGGCCAAGTTTCTTGGAAACTTCGTAGATAACTATGGATTGAATTTGGTTGGCGGGTGCTGTGGAACTACTCCAGAGCACTTAAGAGAAGTGGTTTTGGCCGTTAAAGGCAAAGTTTCAAAAAGAATTTATCCAGTTAAAGAACCTGGTGTCAGTTCGCTTTATCAATATGTTCCATTCCGTCAAGACAATGCCTATTTAGCTATAGGGGAACGCACAAATGCAAATGGATCAAAGGCTTTTCGCGAAGCTCTTCTCTCTGATGATTGGGATAAATGTATAGAAATTGCTAAATCGCAGATTCGGGAGGGGGCTCACCTTCTAGATTTATCTGTTGATTATGTTGGTCGAGATGGTATTCGAGATATGAAGGAAGTATCTTCAAGATTTGCTACGGCATCAACACTTCCAATAATGCTTGATTCAACAGAGCCAAACGTTTTGAAAGCGGGACTTGAACATTTAGGCGGAAGGTGCATAATCAATTCCGTAAATTATGAAGATGGCGATGGACCAGATTCTCGCTTTGCTCGAATAATGCCTTTAGTAAGAGACCATGGGGCTGCGGTAGTTGCCTTAACAATCGACGAAGATGGCCAAGCGCGTACTGCCGAATGGAAGTTAAAAGTCGCAAGACGGCTCATAGCTGACTTAACAAAAAATTGGGATATGGATGTATCAGATATCATGATTGATTGTTTAACTTTCCCAATCGCAACTGGGCAAGAAGAGACTCGCCGCGATGGTTTAGCGACTATTGAAGCAATCAACTCCTTAAAGAGTGAATTTCCTGATGTACAAACAACTCTGGGAATTTCAAATATATCCTTTGGATTAAAACCTGCCGCTCGAGTAGTTCTAAATTCGGTATTTTTATCAGAATGCATCAAAGCCGGGTTGACAAGTGCAATTGTTCATCCGTCGAAAATTTCTCCGATATCTAGAATCCCAGAAGAACAATTAAATGTGGCACTCGATCTAATTTATGATCGCCGTGAATTCGATAAAGATGGAAACGTTACTTACGATCCACTGGCCAGATTTCTCAAGGTATTTGAAAATACAGATGATAATTCTCTGACCGAGAAACGGAAAACAGAGTTTGAATCTCTACCATTGGAAGAGAAATTACGGAGAAGAATCATAGATGGCGAGCGAATCAATCTTGAATCAGATTTAGAAGCCGCTTTAGCAAAGGGCCTTAGTGCTCTAGATATTATTAATAATCATTTATTGGATGGAATGAAAACAGTTGGAGAGCTATTTGGTAAGGGTGAGATGCAACTACCATTTGTACTTCAATCTGCAGAAGTTATGAAAGTAGCTGTTGCTTATTTAGAGCCATTTATGGAAAAGAGCGATGCCGGAACTTCAAAAGGTTCCATTTTGCTTGCAACCGTTAAGGGTGATGTTCACGATATTGGGAAAAATTTGGTCGACATTATTCTTACTAATAATGGTTATCGAACCGTTAATATCGGCATTAAACAGACGATAAATCAAATCATCGATACTGCACAAAGTTCCGATGTTGATGTGATCGGAATGAGTGGGTTACTTGTTAAATCAACCGTGATTATGAAAGAAAACCTTGAAGAGTTGGTCAACAGAGGTTTAGATCAAAAGTGGCCCGTGATTTTGGGAGGAGCGGCGCTAACCCGGGCGTATGTTGAACAAGATTTGGCTTCGCAATTTCCAGGAACTGTTAGATACGCAAAAGATGCATTTGAAGGTCTTGCACTTATGGATTCAATCATGGCTGTAAAGAAAGGTATTCCAGGTGCCGCACTTCCGCCACTTCGTGAGCGGAGAACCCCAAATACTCGTGCTCAACATTCAGTAAATACAGATACCAATCGTTCTGATGTTTCAATTGAAAATACTCTCCCAAAGGTTCCTTTCCTTGGCTC
>CAWULH010000129.1:0-2314 GCA_963923215.1 uncultured bacterium | reverse complement strand
TGGTCCAAGGTGCTCGCGAATTAGAAGAACTTGGTTGTGACATGGTGATTCACCATATTGGATATGACGAACGTCGCGGAATTGGTGCAGCTGGTGGCAGATGGCCTTCACCTCTTGATCAATTAAAAGAGGTAGTTGATGCAGTCTCTGTTCCAGTTCAAGCAGTTGGTGGCTTATCTCTAGAACAGGCAATTGCCTGTCCCTCATATGGCGCACCACTAGTTGTAATTGGCGCTCCACTTGCAATTGATGCAGATTCATTTAGTAAAGGTAAAGATGTCTCATCAGTATTAAAGGAAATTTGCGAAAAAGTTCATGCATATGGTGATGTGCCAGTTAAGGGAGAGAGATGAAATCGGCTGCAGTAGTTAATTTTGAGAATAAACCACATGCAGTTGAGATAAGAGAAGTTGAGCGCCCTATTTGTGGAGATGACGATGTAATTATTGAAGTAAAAGCTGCATCAGTCTGTGGTTCTGATATTCATCAATGGGAAGGTAAGCAATCCTGGACCGTTAAATATCCAGTGATTTTGGGCCATGAATTTGGTGGCGTAATTGTTGAAACTGGAAAAAATGTAACTGCGTGGAAGGAAGGCGATCGCGTAGTAAGTGAGACCGCCGCCTATGTAGATATGTATGGCCCGCTCTCCCGCCAAGGTTTATATAACTTAGACCCATCACGTAAGGGATTTGGCGCGCTTATGGATGGTGCGATGACAAAGTACGCAAAAGTTGCACAGCGCCTGTTGCATAGAGTCCCTGATTCGGTTGAATTTCAATACGCGGCAATGACAGAGCCATGTTCGGTTGCATACAGCGCAACGATTGATCCAGGATTATTAAAACTTGGTGATCGCATTGCAGTTCTTGGACCAGGACCAATAGGAATTTTAAGTGCCATCATGGCAAAGATGGGTGGCGCAGAGGTTGCACTTGTTGGACTTGAGCGGGATAAACCAAGATTAGAAATTGCAAAGAAATATGGAATTGAAGTTGTCTTCAACTCCCCAGTTGAATGGGCAAGATCAACAGATGGTCTTGGTTGTGATGGAATTGTTGATGCAACTGGAGTTTCAATTGCACTTCAGGGCGCACTTGAAGCGATCCGACCAAATGGTTGGATTTCTAAAGTGGGTTGGGGTCCACAACCACTTAACTTCTCACTTGATCCATTGGTTCAGAAAAATGTTCGTCTGCAAGGATCATTTAGCCATAACTGGCCGATGTGGGAGAAAGTATTGCGAATGCTTGATACGAAGCAATTAGATTTGAAACCTATCCTTGGTGGCGTTTTCCCAATTGATCAATGGCAGAGTGCATTTGAGAAGATGCATTCTGGAGAATATATAAAGTCTGTGATTACACCTGCATGAGATTAAAAGATAAAGTCGTTGTAATTACTGGTGGCACATCTGGAATTGGCGCTGCAATTGCCAGGGTTGTGGTCCGTGAGGGTGGCAAAGCATTTATTACTGGAATCGTTGAGTCAGAAGGAAATGCCTTAGTTAAGGAGTTGGGAAATAATTCCGGATTATGTATTGCCGATCTAGCTGATCCAGCATCGCCTAAGAAAATTGCAGATGAGGCAGTAAAGACTTTTGGCCGAATCGATTCATTGGTTAATTGTGCTGCAATTTTTGATCAATCAAATGTTGAGAATCTTAAGTATGAAAATTATCAGAGGATGATGCAAATAAATCTAACTGCCGCTCTCTTTTTAATTCAGGCATGTATGCCGGAGTTAAAAAAGAATAAAGGGGCAGTTCTTAATATCGGATCAGTAAATGCCCATGCGGGTGAAGCAAACCTCCTTGCTTACTCAATGAGTAAAGGTGCAATGGTTACGATGACCCGCAATCTTGGAAATGCATTAGGAGTTTTGGGCGTCAGGGTCAATCAGATAAACCCAGGCTGGGTGTTAACTGCTCGCGAGAAGCAAATGAAAATTGAACAGGGATTGGGCGATGAGTGGTGGCTAAAGCAGTCCAAAATGGATGTGCCATCAGGATCCTTGACAACACCAGAACAACTTGCCGAGGGATGTATTTATTGGATTGGTGATGAGTCAAAACCCTTTACTGCAACTGTTTTAGATTTAGAACAATTTACTTTTATAGGAAGAAATCAGGAGAAGTTGTAATGCCAAAGATTGCAGCATTTCCAAAGGGTTGGATAAAAGATTTAGTAGATCCAACAAAGATGAATATTTATGAGTGGATTGATATGGCTGGCGCCATGGAGATTCCTGGCCTTGAGATGTATAACAATTTCCATGATTTTAAGGATCCGGCAAATTGGCAAAAGGTGAGAAT
>CAWULH010000128.1:0-2326 GCA_963923215.1 uncultured bacterium | reverse complement strand
CAGAGATTGTGCTCTTGCCTACTCCACCGGGACCAGACATAACTATTAATAAGCCGGGAGTCGGCTTCTGCTTATTCAATATCAATTCTTCCCGTAACGCCTCAATTTGATGTTTACCTAGACCTCCAATTCTACGCGATGGTGAAATCTTTGCTTTATCCATAATTTGAACTGCTCGTTTCTTACCAACGCCCGGAGTTGCCTCCAATAACTCAATGACTTTCATACGTTGAATTGCCGGGCGGGCATCAAATAAAACATCGAAGATTGAGAGATTTTTATTTGAAATTTCAGCTTTTACGGCAGCGCGCTCCTTCCTTGCTGCAACAGCTCGGAGGCCATTCTGAGCGCGCTCAAGTGAAGATAAGCGAGGCGGATTTTCTCTGCTCACCACACTATTAAATCAGAGCAAAGAGGATGAAATTTCCGAAGCTCGTCTAGTCATAGCCTCTAAAGATTCTTTTGCGTAACTAGTGATCGGCCGGCCAATAACTACATAATCTGCACCATTTGCAATCGCTTCTGCCGGAGTTGTTGAACGTTTCTGATCTCCCACTTCGCTATCCGCAGGCCTAACACCTGGAGTAATAAGCACTACATCTGAACCAACTCGCCGACGGATAGCAGAAACTTCAAACGGTGAGCAGACGATAGAAGTTGCTCCTGCACTTGTAGCAAGAGCCGCAAGATTTACGGCACTTGTCAGCGCACCTTCTCTAAAACCAATTCTTGATAAATCTTCATTATTTAACGATGTAAGAATAGTCACCGCAGTAATTGAAGTTTTGCCAGCCGCTAAAACAGCAGCCTTAACCATCTCACTTCCCCCACTTGCATGAACCGTTAGGAACTTTGGATTTAATCCTGCGACAGAAGATACTGCTTGACCCACCGTATTTGGAATATCGTGTAACTTAAGATCGAGAAATAATTCCACTTCGTGTTTATTTATAAGATTTTCAGTACCGCTTATGCCTATCCTTAAGAAAAGTTCAAGACCAATTTTGTAAATACCAACGGAATTCTTTGTCGCGGATATCCAAGTATCGGCTTCTTCAATACTCTTAGTATCTAGAGCTAGAATTATCGGAGATTTCATTAATTCCCCTCTCTGTGGGCATGGCCAACAGCATCTGTGAAATTAGTAAATCCGCGGTTTATTAATAAATTTTCAAGTTCATCTTTTACTTTAATAACTGCTTTTGGATTTCCAAAAGTTGCGGTTCCCACGGAGACTGCATTTGCTCCCGCTAAGACCAATTCCAAAGCGTCTCTTCCGGATACAACTCCGCCCATACCGATTATCGGAATATTTGGAAAAGCTTCTCGTACTTGAAAGATTGCTCTTACAGCCACAGGTCTAATTGCTGGACCAGATAGTCCCCCAGTCTTTCCTGCAAGTTTGGGACGCATACTGTCTATATCAATAACCATTCCTAAGACTGTATTAATTAAAGCGACGCCATCGGCACCCGCATCTAGAACTGCTGCCGCTATCTCAACAATGTTTGTTACATCTGGAGTTAATTTAGCCAGAATAGGAAGCTCGCCCCCGATATTGCGCCTAACTGCTTCGATTGCTGCTTTCGCAGTCACTGGCGAACAAGCAAAAACCTGGCCACGATTTTCAACGTTCGGACATGAAATATTTACTTCCAGTGCTTTTAATCCTGAAACTGCGCGCATCTTTCTTGCAAGCACTGCATAATCTTCAACTGATTCGCCAGCAATGCTTACAACAATACTTGCACCTTGATTTAATAGCCACGGAATATCATGTTCTAAAAATTGATCAACTCCTGGTCCTTGAAGACCTATTGAATTCAACATGCCGCTTGGAGTCTCTGCCATTCGCGGAGTTGCCCTTCCAGAACGTGGTTTTACCATAATTGATTTTGTAACAACTGCACCAAGTTCACGTAAATCAAAAAACTGACTTAATTCTTTTCCACTACCGGCACAGCCACTGGCAGTAAAAATTGGATTATTAAAATCTACGCCAACTTTGGTTGCATAATCAAAGGACATCAAGCACCCCAAGTCCCTTCTGGGATCTTTCGCTTGCTATCCCAGATCACGCTATCGCCATCAACTACCGGGCCTTCGATACAACTTCTGCGCATTTTAATAATGCCGTCTTCGCCTCTAATTGGAATTACGCACGTCATACAAACACCTATTCCACAAGCCATCGACTCTTCAATTGCGCATTGGTGAATTACATTTTTCGTAGAAGTTATTGCGGTGATTGCAGCTAGCATCGCCATGGGTCCACAGGAGTAAACAATTTCAATTTGGTTTTCTTCGATAATCTTCGGTAATACAT
>CAWULH010000127.1:0-2351 GCA_963923215.1 uncultured bacterium | reverse complement strand
GCGCTCAACCTTCCACAACTCGTTCGGGAAAAAATTAAATAAATTTAATTTTCTCCCCTCTCTCGTTGTGGAGGTGCTGGGAATCGAACCCAGGTCCTCTAGTACTAAGAAAGGGCTTCTACGGGCGTAGTCTTCAAAACGTTTTCTCAGTCCTGATTCTCATGAAGACATGTAATCAACGAACTCATTTGTAGAAAAATTTCCCTACTAACGTCCACAAAACCGTTAATTGGTAAGCCCTCTAGCGACGCTAACATCCGAGGCGAAGGCGAACTCGGGTTAACGGAATCACTTAACTAGCTTAGGCAGCTAGAGCGAATTCACGGTCAGTTGTACTGCCGTTTAGTTTTTTGCCAAGTTTTTGGTTAACGAGATCATCCTGGCTTCCTCGGCCCGCTTCACCTGACTCAACCACTAAAGTCGAGACCGTTCACCCCCAAGTCGGGACTAAACAATGAAGCTCTTCTAAAGTTGAAAACTTTTCAACTTCGAAGGTTCTGCTTCTATATGTAGTTTTAATTTGTTACAGCGCAAATTTTACCTGTAACTATTACTACAACAAAAAGTGCGCTCAAATATTCCCGCAAATGGCCATAATTTCTTAAAACCTGAATTTCAGAAGAAAAAGGGGCTTAACCTAAAACTTTCTTAATCGCGCGCTCTAAGTCGTTCCATAAATCTTCAACATTTTCGATTCCAACTGAGAAACGACAGAGCGTCATAGGGACTCCGGCCTCCGCCTCTACTGCATATCGAGTACGACGTTCAATCAAGCTCTCGACGCCGCCAAGACTTGTCGCGTGAGTAATCAATTTGAGTTCGGAAAGTAATTTATCTACCTCTTCTGGTTTTCCATCTAATTCAAATGAAACCATTGCACCACATCCGTTTGGAAGAACTCGCCTTGCCTTCTCATACTGAGAATCCCCTTCAAGGAATGGGTAATTTACTTTCTTGACTTTTGGATGTGCCTTTAAACGCTTTGCAAGTTCAGTTGCATTAGCTTCAGATTTATCAATTCGAACTGAGAGTGTGCGAAGTCCGCGAAGTGCCAAGAAGGCTTCTAGTGATCCTGGTACCGAACCAAAATCGTGGCGATGTCCAACCATTTTTGTAGCATGCTCTTTTGATTTACATATGACTGCACCAAGTAGTAAATCGCTGTGGCCACCAATAAATTTTGTGGCTGATTGCAGAACGATATCTGCACCCATTGAAATTGGTTTCTGGCGAACCGGAGTAGCAAAAGTTGCATCAACTACAGATAGAGCGCCAGCTTTCTTTGCCGCAGCGGTAATTGCTGGAATATCTGCGACAACGAGTGTTGGGTTGGCAATTGATTCCATCCAGACAACTGTCGCACCTTCGGTTGCTTTAATAACTTCTTCTGTATTTCCTCCGTCAACAAATCTAACTGAGATTAAATCTTTTTCCGCAAGTGATCCAAATATCTGCTTCACTCCATAATAAGCGGCGGTTGGCATAACTACAACGCCACCTTTTGGAATTAGAGATGTTATCGCTGTTGCCGCAGCAAGTCCCGAAGCGAAAGTAACTGCATGGCCACCATCTAAATCACCTAGTGCTTTTTCAAGTGCGCCCCAAGTTTCACTACCATCGCGTCCATAACCAATATTTGCAGAATGCACATAAGTAGAGCTAAGAGTTATGGCGCGACTCATAGGAGCACCGGCTATACGTTCTGGTCTGCCAGATTGAACTGCAATCGTATCTTCATGCCATTCCGGCAAGATTGGTACGGAGTTTGAATAATTTTCGTTATCTGACATATCTATATCCTACTTAACTTTAATAGTCTTATTCTTCATACTGCTTTGCAGCACTCTTACCCGAAGTATTTCGCGAAAGCGCCCGAGTAACTTCACGATTATCCTGCGCCTCTTTAAGGGCAGCACGTTTATCGTGAGTCTTTTTTCCTTTAGCAACTGCAATTTCAATCTTTGCTTTACCATCTTTAAAGTAAAGGGAAAGAGGCACAAGGGTTAAGCCGCCGGATTTCATGATCCCAATCAACTTATCTATCTCGCGTTTATTAAGAAGAAGTTTTCGATCACGACGAGGTGGATGGTTATTCCAAGTTCCTTCCGTATATTCAGGAATGTGAACACCACTCAGCCAAATTTCGCCATCTTGGATATGGGCAAAGCCATCTAATAAGGATGCGCGGCCAGCACGGAGCGACTTAACTTCGGTTCCTGTTAAAACGACACCGCATTCATAAGTATCTTCGATGAAATAGTTGTGGCGAGCTGATTTATTCTGTGCAATCAACTTCTTGCCTACTTCTTTAACCATTTCGCCACCCCCTTAACTTGGTTTCTCTACTAATC
>CAWULH010000126.1:0-2410 GCA_963923215.1 uncultured bacterium | reverse complement strand
TTCAAATCATGGCGAAAGTAAATTTCGATTCGGTTTTAAAGAAATTTCCAAAAGAGCAACAGAGGGCTCTATTGGCGACAATTAAGGCGGCAGAAGATCTTTTCCCTAAAGCAGAGAGGGCTATCACTTGGGGAATGCCAACATTAAAAATTGGGGAAGATAATCTCTGCCATCTAATGGGATTTAAAAACCACAATAGTTTTTTCCCGGCATCTGGTTCAGTCGCGGCCCATATGAAAAAAGATCTTGCAAAATACAAAGTTTCAAAAGGCACAATTCAATTTGATTTAGATAAGCCTTTTCCAAAGTCTTTACTTAAGAAAGTTTTATTGACTCGCCTCTCACAAATTAATGATTCATACCCACGGAAAAATGGATTATTTATCGAGTACTACAAGAATGGTGGAATCAAGGCAAAGGGGAAGTACAAAGGTTCAAAGTTACATGGGGCTTGGGAGTTCTTTCGAATTGATGGCTCACTAATGCGAAGTGGCTCATTTAAGGATGGAAAGCAGTCAGGCACCTGGATTACTTATGATTCAAAGGGGCGGAAAGTAAAAACTACTAATTTTTAAGTGCAGTTTTAATAAGGCTTATCGCAATCGAAGCCATAACTATTGCAATAAAAAAATCTAAAATCCGCCAGGTAATTGGCCTTGCCATAATTCTTGCTGCTGCTTTGGAGCCATAGCCAAGTCCAATAAACCAGACCAAACTTGCCAACGCTGCGCCAAAAGCAAATATCCAACGCGCGTTTCCGAACTGACTGCCTATTGAACCAACCAATAGAACAGTATCTAAATAGACGTGTGGGTTTAAGTAAGTAAATCCAAGTACTGAAAGTACAACTGCCTTTTTACTCATTGGCTTAATTTCACCGGCTTCAAGTGATTCGGATTTAAAAACTCTTCTTGCGGCACTTATTGCAAAATAAAGTAGATATGCCGCACCTATCCAGGAAACAATTTTTAATAGAGATTTATGAGACTGAACGAGCGCACCCATTCCAGCTGTACCGATAGCAATCAGTATTGCATCGGAGAGGGCGCAGATAAAAACTGCAATGCCAATATGTGATCTCATTAATCCTAACCGCAGAACAAAGGCATTCTGAGCGCCGATTGCGACAATCAGAGAAAGGCCCGTAAGGAATCCGGTTGCTGCAATATGCATTTAGGCATCTCCCATTGGATGTCTGGACGTATTTTGATTCTATCTAGTAAATCTACCCATTTATATATTCTCAGCGAGAAACTCCTCAATAAATTGAATAAAATTCATACAAATAGGAGTCCGATGACAGAGCGAAGAAAATTTGAAGTTATCCAAAAAATTGGCAAGGTTGAAATAAGAAAGTTTCTACCTTGCGTGATGGCTGACGTCGTAGTTAATTCAGATTACGAAAGAGCGGGAAATATCGGATTTCGCCCATTAGTTACCTACATATCCCGTAATCAAATTGCTATGACCGCTCCGGTCATCTTAGAAGAAAACTCACCTAAATCTTGGACGGTCTCTTTTGTTATGCCGGCTGGTAAAACTCTTAAAGATTTTCCAATTCCAAAAGATTCGCAAGTCTCTTTAAGAGAGGTGCCCGATCAATATGTAGCGGCACTTCCATTTTCTGGGATAACCAATCAGAGAAAGATTGATGGGATGGCAGCGACCCTTAGAAACATTCTAAATAAAGAGAATATTTCTATCGTTGGCCAACTTCAAATTGCCAGGTTTGATCCACCCTGGAAACCTGGATTTCTCCGCTATAACGAAGTTATTTTCCCAATTAAGCGCCAATAAAGAGTAACTCTTACGAGTTTAACTGGGTTCGAATTTGATTTGCGTGATCAATTGGATGATTTACATACGAATTAAGCCAATCCTTAACCGTGTATGTCCCAGTTTCTGTATGTGTACCTGAGTTATTTAATTGAAGTTCATTTAAGCGCTTAAGTAATTCATAAGATGACTTGCGAACTGCTTCTATAACTTTAAGAGGGGTATCTATATCTTCTGATTTGTAACCAAGAGTTGGGTCCTCGGCCCACTTGCCTTCATCGTAACCCTGAATTGTTGTACCTGGTTCGGCAATCAATCTCCTTAAGCGAGCATAGGACTGCGCCTCGCTATCTGCCATGTGGTGAATAACTTGTCGCGGACTCCAACCTTCTGAATCAGTCTTATCTAAATCTTTCTCGGTTAGTGATGAAACAAGGTTGAGAAATTCATCAGTAGAATTTTTATATTTTTCGGCGAAATCATTCATAAAGTGGAGACTAGGGGAATCGAACCCCTAACCCCCTGCTTGCAAAGCAGGTGCTCTACCAATTGAGCTAAGTCCCCGTTGTTACGAGATGTGAATATTAAGTTGTAATTTCGTTTTCACGAAATCGTGGGCCTAGGTGGACTTGAA
>CAWULH010000125.1:0-2412 GCA_963923215.1 uncultured bacterium | reverse complement strand
ATCCAGCGCTTCTTGTCACAGAACACCTTCGTAGCAAAGGTCTTCACCGGTCTTGATGGTTCATTCGTTCCGTTAACTGAAACCATCGACGCCTTCGAAGCGCTCGCAGATGGAAAGTACGATCACGTACCAGAGCAGGCATTCTTCATGTGCGGTGGTTTAGCAGATGTCGAACGCAAGGCTGCAGAGTTGGCTAAAGCCTAAGAGGTCATAAAAAATGCCATTAAATGTCGAATTAGTATCGCCAGAAGCGCGAGTTTGGTCCGGAGAGGCAGTAAGCGTTGATGCGCGCACTCTTGATGGCGATCTTGGAATCTTGCAAGATCACACTCAGCTTCTTGGCGTGCTAGTCGACGGCAAGGTAACCATCAAAGGTACCGATGGTTCCACGAATGAATTTAATGTTTCAGGTGGTTTCTTAAGCGTTTCAAATAACCGCGTATCTATACTTGCCGAATCAACTCACTAAATAAACACATGCGTCGCTACAGTCTTTTTTTGACTGTGGTACTTAGCCTGATTTCTATAGAGGCTTTTGGTGCAACTACCGTAAAATCCGGTGCTGTATGTACTAAGTTAAATCAAGTACAGATCGTCAAGAATGTTAAGTACACCTGTCTCAAAAGTGGTAAGAAATTAGCCTGGGTAGCAACAAATACAGCAGTAAAATCAACTCCAACCGCGACACCTTCGCCACAACCTGTGGCCACACCAACACCATCACCTACACCAATTACAACACCCACACCCGCAACCACACCATCTGCAACCCCAGCACCAATTCAAACTCCAGATCCGGTTTTAGCAATTGGACCGACGATTGCTCCACCTACTGGTGAGATCACTATTTTTACAGGTCCTGCACCAGTGGCAAATAAAAATGTTAAACAAAGTTTTGAAGTAAAAATTCCACTAGTTAGCGCTAAATCTAATAGTAATTTTAAACTTTGGATTTATGATCCAGAGAATTCGGATTTACAACTAGGTTCTCCAGGAGTTTTCTTTCAAAAAGATGGCGGAACTTGGTACGCAATAAACACTGATAGAAGTGATGGTGGTTTTGACACAAAATTAGATTCAGGAAAGTATTTAATTGACATTATTGAACCTAATGGGAATATGACTAAGTATTCACGTGGACGCTATACGGTTATTGTAGATTCTAATAATGTGGTTTCAATCGAAGGCTTAAAACCAAATAGTGCTGGTTACTTCACTGTAACTGCGATATTGAAAAATTCACCAATCAAGAGCAAGCCCACATTTGTGCCAACCACTAAATGTCAGCTATTAGACAAGACTGGTTCAACCTCAATGTCTAATGGATTTCCAAGGGCAGAAGGACGTTTACCTAACCGAGGAGTAGTTAGAGCCTTGATCATCCCAGTTGAATTCTCGGATTTAATTGGCACGGGATCTCCGGCAACGGTTTATAAGGAAATGGCAAAAGGTACGGCTGATTTCTACTACAAGGAGTCGCAGCACAGTGTCAGATTTGAATTCACAACTTTACCCAAATATTTAAATCTAAATGTGCCGGTTAGTTCATTTAAATTGGGTACTTACAATGGTGGTGATCCTTATTCATATTTCATGGCCGGTCTCAAGGCTGCAGAGAATCTAATAGACATATCAAATTTTGATATCGCATATGTATTGCCACCAAGCCAGGTGACATATCAACAGATTGCTTATGGACCTGCTTTCCCAGCCGAACTGAATTCGGAAAATTATCAGAATTCAACGGGTAGAGTATTAAATGGTGTAGTTGGCGGCGCTGACGCTTGGCAAAGCCTTCCCGGTGCCCAATGGAAGTGGATGGCGCATGAAACTGGGCATACCTTCGGACTTTATGACTGGTATACCTTAGACGGAACTAATCCTTATGGACCATGGGACATCATGTCTCTTAATTGGAGTACCGAAGCAATTGAGTTGAATAGCTGGAATAGGTACATCTCTGGTTGGTTGGCAGATTCACAGAATTCTTGTTTGGATGCTTCAGAAGTAACAAGTAATTCGCAAGTGTTCAAGATTGAGGCTATTGGCGTGGATTCAAATAAGAATAAATCTGTGATGATACGACTAAGTGACACAAGGATAATTGTGGTTGAAGCTCGAGCCACAGCAGGGCTAGATGTTCTAAAGCCAAATCAAAGTGGTGTCTTGGTTTATACAGTGGATACCAGTATTCCTACGATTAAAGGCATGGCAAATACTTATTCTAGAACTGGTGTAAGTTCCGATTTGAGGGACGCGCCTCTCAAAACTGGTGAAACTGTAACAATCAACGGCATTAAGATTACAGCTACGTCAGCTAGCGGTACTGATTTTGAAGTAAGTATCTCTAAATAATTAAATTCTCTTTACATCGCCACCGAGCGCTTGTAATTGCTCGGCAAAATTAGGAAA
>CAWULH010000124.1:0-2447 GCA_963923215.1 uncultured bacterium | reverse complement strand
AAATGGAAAGCAACGCGATCTCCGCGCCCTTCTAATACATGGCGATCTAAACAGTTATAAGAAGCATTTAATTTTCCACCAACAAACCACTTTGCAAAGGGAACTTTCCAATCAAGAACCTGATCCCACTTCTTCTCCCAAGAAAGCGCCTCGGCTGCATTTGCCCAGAAAGTAAGACGATCTTTATCTGCTTCTGCAAATAGTGAAGGTTTTGCATTTGCCTGCGCAACAAATTCGGCGCTAGGTGCAAAGGTGCGATTCTCTTGACCGAGGTTTTCGAGTGAAGTCATTGAAGGACTTTATCAACTGGAATTTATCCACACCATACTTTTATTAAGAATTTCACAAATTCACAAAGAGTGCCCCTGCTAATTCACGTACCTTCACGACACATCAGAAGACTTCAGAGAGTTCTTTATTAGAAAGGAGAGAGATGATTGGAAATTTGATACTTACTGGCATCAAGGCAATTGCAAACTTTCACATACTTAGCCATGCAGTTAAATTAGTTGGAAAATTTGTGAAGGCAACCGCACACTCCAACTTCGGACTGATTGGCCTGGACCGAGTGGCCTCATGGCTGGGGCTCGGATAATTAGGTAAAAACTAGGGTAATTAATTACCCCATGGCCGAGCGTCCGTTTTCGCATTCTGCCCCAAATATGGTGAGATTTGCCGTAAGCCACTTACCGGCCCCATCGATGTGAACGGTCTGTCACTTACACCGAATTTAAATCGATTTAGGGAGTACCGATATGCCAATAGCAACCCCGGAAATTTATGCACAGATGTTGGATCGCGCAAAAGAGAAAGCCTTTGCTTATCCAGCGATTAACGTTTCTTCATCACAGACCTTAATTGGTGCAATCCGTGGCTTTGCTGAGGCAAAGTCTGACGGCATTGTTCAAATATCTTGGGGCGGTGCGGAATACCTTTCAGGTTCAACTGTTAAGAATATGGTTGATGGCGCAGTTGCGCTCGCAGAGTATGCACACGTTGTTGCTAAGAACTATCCAGTAAATATTGCAATTCATACCGATCACTGCCCTGCCGAGAAATTAGACGGATTCATGCGTCCACTTCTTCAGGTAGGAGCAGATCGGATTAAGTCAGGTAAGGCACCACTATTTAATTCACATATGTGGGATGGCTCTGCAGTTTCAATGAAAGAGAATATGTCAGTCGCGGATGAATTACTTGATAAGTCAGTTGCGGCAAAGACAATTCTTGAAATTGAAATCGGTGTTGTGGGCGGCGAAGAAGATGGGATTGAAGCAAAGCACGATGCAAAACTCTTCTCAACTCCAGAAGATGCACTTCTGACTGTTGAGACTCTTGGACTTGGCGAGCGCGGTCGTTACATGGTTGCTGCAACTTTTGGAAACGTTCACGGTGTTTACAAGCCAGGTAACGTCGTTTTAACGCCATCAATTCTCCGCACACTGCAAGATGCAGTTGTTGCTAAGAAAGGACTAGCCGCTGGTTCAAAACCAATGGATCTAGTTTTCCATGGTGGATCTGGGTCACTACTTTCAGAAATTCGGGAAGCACTTGATTACGGTGTAGTTAAGATGAATATTGATACTGATACTCAATATGCATTCACTCGCCCAATTGTTGATCACGTATTTAAAAATTACGATGGCGTGCTAAAGATTGACGGCGAAGTCGGAAATAAGAAGGCTTACGATCCACGTGCTTGGGGCAAAGTTGCAGAGGCAGGAATTGCAAAGCGCGTAGTTGAAGCTGCAGAGGATCTCCGTTCAACCGGGACTTCTCTAATCGCTTAAATTATTTAAATAAAAAAAGGAAGAAGCAGATGCCAGCAATTGTCTTGGTCGGTGCCCAATGGGGCGACGAGGGCAAGGGTAAAGCTACCGATTTACTTGGCGACCGCGTTGATTATGTTGTCCGTTATCAAGGTGGAAATAATGCCGGCCATACTGTTGTAATCGGAGATCAGAAGTACGCACTTCACCTTCTTCCATCTGGAATTCTCTCGCCAAATGTAACTTCAGTAATTGGTAATGGCGTTGTTATTGATCCTGCAGTTCTTCTTCAAGAGATTGCTGGATTAAATGAACGTGGCATCGATACATCTAATTTAAAGATCTCGACAAATGCACATTTAATTACGCCATATCACCGGACAATCGATAAAGTTTCAGAACGTTTCCTCGGTAATTCAAAGATTGGAACTACAGGTCGCGGTATTGGTCCGGCTTACGCAGATAAGATCAATCGAATCGGTATCCGAGTTCAAGATTTATTTGATCCATCAATCTTGCGCCAGAAACTTGAAGGCGCGCTCCGAGATAAGAATCAAGTATTAATTAAAGTATTTAACCGTAAAGGTATTGAAATTGAAGAGGTACTAAATGAGTACCTTGGCTATGCCGATATATTAAAACCCTGTCTCTTATACACATCTCCGAGCCCACGAGACG
>CAWULH010000123.1:0-2455 GCA_963923215.1 uncultured bacterium | reverse complement strand
CGAATAAAGCATTCGCAAAAAAACACCTCTCTTTAAATCACGGAAAGACTGAGGCTTGGATAATTTTAGAAGCACCGGAGGGTGCAGAAGTTGGTCTCGGTTTTGCAAGTAAGAAAAGTAAGAGTGAAGTTCGTTCAATGGTGGATGCACTAGATTCAAATGGATTAATTGCTTCATTAACTAAACATAAGGTTAAGGCTGGCGATACAGTTTTTGTTCCCGCAGGTACGCCACATGCGATTGGTGCAGGTATCTTTGTTCTAGAGCTCCAAGAACCAACCGATCTTTCTGCACTACTTGAGTGGAATGACTTTGCAGTTGATGGTGTCAAAGATGGCCACTTGGGACTTGGATTTGACTTGGTTTTGGATTCATTAACTTATGATCCAATTCCAGAATCTGAAGCTAAAAAATTAGTAATTCAAGACAGATTATTTACCTCTAGTGATGCTTCAGTATTTACAGATGTAGCTGACCCATATTTCCGTGCAGATTATTTAACGGGCAAATCAAGTAAAGTCCCTGCAGGATTCTCAATTTTCCTAGCTTTAACTGGTTCCGGTTCAATTAAATTTGAAGAGGGATCTTCTATTTCAGTTGAGAAGGGCGATGCAATTCTTATTCCATACAGCGCCGGAAATTGGGAACTTAACGGTGCCGCTGGAGTCGTTTGCAGACCGCCACTTGCAAAGGACGCCGCTCGCGCTATTTAAGCCGGGTTCATTATGGTGATTTTTTCACCATGAACAAATGGCGCTGCAACTGGTCGCCAGGCCAGAGTTGAATCGCATTTCATATGAACTTCAAAATCTGACATTGAACTCCATATCTCTTCGACGCATACCCGATCCTTATGTTCTGTATCGATAAATATTTCTAGTTTCTCGCATCCTGGTTCGGTACGTACATGTTCTGCATGCTTCTTTAACTTCTCAAGAAATCCAGCACGCTGGCCATCTCTTACATCGATGTCAACAAATAAATAGATTTTACTCATGTAAAAATCATAACCTGTTAATCAAGATTTTTATATAGGTTTTCTAAATTTAATGGTTCAGCTGCAATATAGATTTTGGAGTAGAGGGTTGAATACGATCTTGATTAAATGCCTCTTCTAAATCCCAAGCACCAGTTGCGTTGAGTGATACCCCTCTTTCTCCAGTTCTTCGCACAGTTCCGCGAACTAATAAGAGTTTTGATTTAAATAAAGTATTTGCGAACTTTTCGTGAGTATCGGAGAAGAAAGTTGAGTCACTGCAACCAAATCCGTCATCTAGGGTAATAAAAATTACCCGTTTACCAGAACGAATTGGTGGCTGCTGTAGCGCAACTCTTACTCCTGCTACCAGAACAGTTGCACCAGAGCGTTGTTTTAATAAATCAGATGATCGGACTGCGCCAATCTTATTTAGAAACTTTCCGTAAGAATTTATTAAATGGGTACTTATATCCATACCAAGATTGGTTAATTCATTTGAAAGTTTCTCTTTATCTGTTAAATCCTTAAGTCCTGCTGGCTTTAACTCGGGTGGGGCAAAGCCTAGATCCATCTGCGATCCAGATAATGCCCGCGATGGTGACTTATCTATATCGCGGAGATGCAGAAGAAGTTCTCTCCGATTTACTTGATGTAAGGAGTCAAAGGCGCCAACTTTTATTAGGCTTTCAGTAATCGGATAACTTGCTCTAGATCTTCTAACAAAATCGACCAAATCTAAATAAGGTTGAGCCTTAATAATATTCTCTACCTCTTCGGCTGAAATTCCAGATAGATCATTTAACGCAATCCGAATTCCATTATTTTCAACTCGATAAGTTGAATCTGATTTATTTACATCAAGAGGAAGTATCGGAATATTCATCTGACGTGCCTCATCAAGTATTAATCGCTTGGGGTACATACCTGGATCATGAGTTAGTAATCCGGCAAAGAAAGGTGCTGGGTGATGAGTCTTAAGCCATGCAGATTGATAAGTAGGTAGCGCAAAGGCAGCAGCATGTGCTTTACAGAAACCAAAGGATGCAAAGGCACGTAATATTTCCCAAACCTCATCAACAACTTTATCTTTATAACCCTTATCTAAAGCTGCCTTATAAAACCAATCGCAAATCTCCTGCTGCTTTTTATATTCACCAAGAGCACGTCGCTTCTCATCGGCCTCTGCAAATGAAATCCCTGTAAGAATAGAAATTATTCGAATTACCTGTTCATGAAATACAACAACACCTTCAGTCTGCGCCAACACATCATGTAAGTCAGGATGGATTAATTTCGGCGATTTAAAACCATGCCGGGCATTTAAAAAAGGCGTGATCATGTCACTCTTTACTGGTCCGGGACGGAATAAAGAGATATCAATGATGAGATCTTCAAAAGTTTTTGGTTGTAACTTTCCTACTAATTCCCGCTGTCCTGGTGACTCAATCTGAAATAGACCGATAGTTCTTGTGCTCT
>CAWULH010000122.1:0-2456 GCA_963923215.1 uncultured bacterium | reverse complement strand
TCTCACCAAAACGGGTAGTCATAGATCCAATCCACTCTTCCGGGCGCATCGGACCGCCTGGCCCTTTACGGAGAGTGCCAATTCGATAACCACCCTTATAGAAATGATCGAATTGATTTGAAGGCAATTTCTGAGGCTTGATCATGGGACATAATCTATCGTCACAGCAATTTTTAAGATAGATGAATTACGATTATCGCATCACAAATTATGTGAAAAAATAAGGAGAAAAATTGAAGAAGTTAACTATTAGCGCCCTAGTTATTGGAACACTTGTCCTGGTACCTACATTTGCATATGCAGCGACTAAATCGCCTAAGCCAAAGATTTCAGGAATGGCTGCTGCTGGTGGTGAAGAAGGAAGCGCCGCACATGAAGCTGGTGAAGGAAAGAAAGTAGAGAAGAAAGAATCCGGCAATCACAAGAAGAAAGTAATTAAGAAGAAGAAGTAAGAACTTTTCTTGCACCGAGTGCGAGAATAATTGCGAGTCCCGCTGGGATCATCATCGCCCAGCGGAGACCTATTCGATCAGAAATTGCTCCCATTATCGGTGGCCCAAAAACAAATCCAAAATAAGTTATTCCAGAGACGATTGCAATCGCCTCACCACCTGAAATCTTATTTTTAAATTCCTTCTCTGCAATCTTTCCTGCCGCACTAAACATCATAGGAATACTGACGGAGAGGCCTGCTCCCAAAATAAACCAAGCAAGTAGGACTCCAACTTTTCCACCAATAATCAGACCAAGAGTAAGACCAATTCCAGCCATTAAACCTGTGAACGTCACTAAATTCTTTATTCCAAATTTATGTGCTAAAAAGTCACCTGAAAGTCGACCACAAACCATAGATGTGCAGAAGAGAACGTATGGAAGAGCGATGAAAAATCCAGTAGCGTGGAAAGTATCTCGAATTAATATTCCGCCCCAGTCACTTGCTGCACCTTCACCAATCGCTCCACAGAAACCTAGAATGCCAAGAATAAAAAAGATACTAGGACGTTTATTTTTCTGACGGTGTTCTAGCGCATGTTTATCAACTTCAGAATTTAAATGTAAATCTTTAATCGTTAACGAAATAATCAAGGAAATTGTCACGATGGCAAAGAAATGCTTTAGTGGTGCAATTTTCAATTGAGTTGCGAGTCCACCTAAAGCCCCTCCTGTTAACGTTCCAATAGACCATAGAGCATGAAATCTGCTCATTACTCGCTTAGAAGAATTAATCTCAAGGGTAGAACCTTCTGCATTCATCGCAACATCTTGCGCAGCATAAAAAAATCCATGAATATAAAGAGCAACTGAAAATGCAACTAAATTAATGTTTAGAGCAATTAACGGCGGCGTGATGAATAACGTGAAATTTAAAATTCGAGTTACTGGACCACTTCCATATTTAGCACATAACCATCCTGAGAGTTGTAGCGATGAAATTACTCCGGCCGCACCTACGAATAGAGCACCACCCAATACTGAATTTGAAATTCCTAACTGATGCTTTAAATCGGGAATACGAGAAATAAATGTTCCTTGCCCTAAGCCATTTAAGAAAAAAGATAGTGCGGTTGCAATTTGAGCGCGTTTTATTGTTCTTGGATCTAGCACTAATGAATTATATGTACCCTTACTCCTGTGTTGGAGTTAAATGGAATAAATGTTATTTCCGAAAATGAGCGTCATGGCAAACCAAGAAATTTATTCTGGCCATGGATGGCAGGTAATGTTTCATTACTAGCTCTCTCGTATGGTTCCTTCTTTTTAGGTTACGGAATATCTTTCTGGCAAGCAACAGCTGCAGCTATATTGGGAACCGTTGGATCATTTACTTTAGTAGCAATTAGTTCTTTGGCAGGTAAAAAATCAAATGCACCAACAATGACCTTGTCGCGCGCAATTTTTGGCGTAAAAGGAAATATTGTTCCTGGATTTCTTTCCTATCTAATTTTTGTTGGCTGGGAAACTGTATTGGTATCTCTTGCGACACTTGCGACCGGAACAGTTTTTACTGAATTTGGACATATAAATAAGAACTTGGCTGAGTTTATTGGATTTCTTTTCGCAGCAGGATTAACAATAGTTAGTGGAGTTCTGGGATTTAAATTAATAATGCAAATCCAGCGCTGGATTACGATTGCAACTCTTTTCTTGTCGGTCGGTTATGTTTTATTGACTTTAGATAAAATTAATTTGAGTGCAGTGAAATCTCTCCCTACTGGAAATGGCACAGGCTTTATCGGTGCATTAATTTTTGGAGTAATTGGTATTGGGCTTGGTTGGGTCAACTCTGCAGCAGATTATTCAAGATATCTTCCAAGAAATTCATCAAGTCGGGCAGTGATTGGTTGGACTATTTTTGGTGCATCAAGCGTTCCGATTTTGATGGTTATTTATGGTTCACTCCTCGCTGCAAGTAGTAAGACTTTAAATGATGCAATTAGCGCAGATCCAATTGGGGC
>CAWULH010000121.1:0-2472 GCA_963923215.1 uncultured bacterium | reverse complement strand
ATGGCAGCAGCTGAGGCTTTATATGACACCAAAGCAGGTGCTCCATTCTCATTGTTCACTATCGGTACTTTAGATGGATCTAAATCTGTATTTCAGATTGGATTACCTTCAATGCTCTCTTTTATGTCAACCGGAAATACAAACGGCACAGTTGAAGGCATAAATGATTTGCAGGCCAAATATGAAAAGAAATACGGAGCCGGAAACTACAAGCCAACAATTTGGATTGCGTATTGGGGTTTTAGATTGATGATCGGCTTTGGCGCAATTGCGTTCTTAATCTCGTTGCTAGCGCTTTGGAAACTGCGAAAGGGATCGCTACCAAATAAGAAATGGATGTATCGCTCCATGATTGCGATGCCGTTCTTACCTATATTGGCGAATTCTTTTGGTTGGATTTTCACAGAAAGTGCACGTCAACCATGGATTGTCTTTGGGCTACTCAAAACTAAAGATGGCGTTAGCGCCGGAGTTAGCGCCGGATCAGTTCTATTCACCATGATTACCTTCACCGCTCTTTATGGAATTTTGGCGGTAATCGAATTTGGTCTATTTATGAAAACTATACAAGTTGGAACCGATAT
The DNA here is from genome assembly GCA_963923215.1 of uncultured bacterium. GTDB lineage: Bacteria > Actinomycetota > Actinomycetes > Nanopelagicales > Nanopelagicaceae > AAA044-D11. The sequence goes on along the minus strand of CAWULH010000121.1, from coordinate 1,888 downwards.
GTCAGTAGGCGAAACAACTTCAGATAAAACCCTGACAATGAGTTATTAGGAGGCTGCAAAATGTCACTCAATTCATTCTGGTTTGCAACCATAGCCGTACTTTGGATTGGCTACTTTATTCTTGAAGGATTTGATTTTGGAGTTGGAATTCTTCTGAAAACAGTGGCCAAAAACCAAGCTGAGCGTCGTGCAGTTTTAACAACACTTGGACCTGTTTGGGATGGAAATGAGGTTTGGTTACTTGTTGCGGGCGGTGCCACATTTGCTGCGTTTCCAAATTGGTACGCAACACTTTTTAGTGGTTTTTATTTGCCATTATTCTTAATTCTGATTTCATTAATTGTACGTGGGGTTTCTTTTGAATACCGCAGTAAATATGGAAAAGCGCAATGGCGCGGCCGCTGGGATAATGCAATCGTAATTACCAGCTTTATTCCTGCATTACTTTGGGGAGTCGCATTTGCAAATATTGTTAGAGGAGTTCCTTTAAAGAATTCAAATGGCGTAATTGAATATGCGGGCGGATTCTTTAATTTGCTTAATCCATATGCTTTGCTGGGCGGATTAACTACTCTTTCATTATTTATTTCCCATGGCGCATTCTTTTTGGCCTTAAAAACTGAAGGGGATATTCGAAGCAGAGCTAACTCAATTGGCCAAAAAGTTGGGTTAGTAACTGCTGTTCTTGCTTTGCTCTTCCTTGGCTGGACCATGATTTCAGTTTCAAGTAAATGGATTGTTGTTACTGGATCAATATTGGTTGTGGTTTGCTGGTTAGCTGCTCTTGGATCTAACTATCGTAAGCGTGAAGGTTGGGCGTTCTTCTGGTCAGCCGCGGCTACCAAAATGGTAGTAATTACCCTTTTTGGAAGTCTCTACCCAAATGTAATGCCAAGCAGCACCGCTGGAGTTACTGGCTTAGATATTTTCAACGCATCAAGTACTCACTACACCCTTAAAGTGATGACAATTGTTGCACTCGTGTTAACTCCAATAGTTCTTGTTTATCAAGGTTGGACATATTGGGTATTTCGCAAACGAATTAACCCAAACCAAATTGCGAAACCAGAATCTGGCGTATTAGATCAAGTTCACTAGTGAAACCAATTGATCCCCGACTACTTCGCTACTCACGTAGTAGTCGGGGATTTATTTTGTTTCTCGTCTTACTTTCCACATTAGGTGCTCTTGCAACATTAATCCAAGCATTTCTAATCACCGATTTAATAATTTCCTTTTTTCAACGGCATGAATCATTTTCAGATAACCAGACCCAATTAACTTTCTTAGCTTTAATTTTTATATTTAGATCTGGAATATCTTATTTAAGTGATCGCATATCCTCGGCAGCTTCTATAAATATTAGGAGCGAGCTTAGAAAATCTGTCTTAGAAAAGATTCTGAAAAATGAGGGAACTGACACCCATGAACTTGGTACAGCTGGACTCTCTCTTCTGCTTACAAAAGGAATTAGTGGACTTGATAGTTATTTCGGAAGATTTATTCCACAGTTATTTATTGCGATAATTACTCCAACTTTTGTTGCAATTGTTATCGCAGTAACCGATATTAAATCAGGATTAATTGTTTTATGTACATTGCCATTGATACCTATATTTGGAATATTAATTGGAAAGTTCACCGCAGCTGCAACTTCCAAAAAATGGGAAACTCTAAATCTTCTAGGTGGATATTTCCTTGATTTAATTACTGGACTTACGACCCTTCGGGTTTATGGTCGACATAAACTGCAGAACGAAAAATTGCAAAAAACTGGCGACGATTATCGCCATGAAACTATGAAGGTGCTCAGGATTTCTTTCCTTTCATCCCTTGCACTGGAATTAGTCGCAACTCTTTCAGTCGCACTTTTGGCTGTAACTATTGG